>CACYBS010000140.1 GCA_902772725.1 Erysipelothrix rhusiopathiae | reverse complement strand
GGATTTATTAGAAGAGTTCTTACCATTTTAGAATCTTACAATATTTCAGTGGAACATATTCCGACCGGTATCGATTCTTTCTCGATTGTCGTTGTAGAATCCGATATTCGTGATTCATTATATGAAATCTTAGCCCGCATTAAGTCGGAGTTAAAACCGGATGAAATTCATACCGATGATGATTTAGCTTTAATCTCTACCGTTGGTAAGGCAATGGCAGAAAAATCCGGTATGGCCGGCAGGCTGTTTGGTGCTTTAGGTGAACATAAAATCAACATTAAGATGATTGCCCAATCCAGTGATGAAATCAACATTACCGTAGCGGTAAAGGCCAATGATTTCAAACGTTCGATTCGTGCCATCTATGATAAATTTGTAACAGAGGAGGATATAGTTGATTATGAGTAAAGTAGTAGGAATTGTCGGAGCAACGGGTGCTGTAGGACAGCAGATGCTCCAGTGTTTAGAAGAAAGAGATTTAGATATTGAAGTACGTTTATTTGCCAGTGCCCGCTCTAAAGGCAAGGTATTCTCATACAAAGGAAAAGATATCGTTGTGGAAGAATTATGCGAAGATTCTATGAAAGGCTTAGATTACGCCTTAGGTGCAACAGAAAACGACTTAGCTAAGGTATGGACAAAATGGGCCAAAAAAGAAGGTGTTGTCGTAGTCGATAACTCCAGCGCTTTCCGTTTAGATGAAGATGTACCTTTAGTTGTACCAGAAATCAATGCCGATGATATTCAAAAGCACAACGGTTTAATTGCCAATCCAAACTGTGCAACCATCATTGCCTTGGTGGCAGTTAACGCCTTACATAAGGAATTTGGCATTAAGCGCATGATTGTATCAACATATCAGGCTGTATCCGGTGCCGGTGTGAAAGGTATCCAGGATTTAGAAACACAGATTAAAGATCCAAACGCACCGCATAATGCCTTCCCTTATCAGATTGCCTACAACCTGATCCCTCAGATTGGTGATTTTGATGATTTAGGTATCTCAAAGGAAGAATGGAAGCTGCAAAACGAATCCCGCAAGATCTGGCATACAGATGACTTATTAGTAAACTGCACTTGCGTACGTGTTCCGGTAATGCGTTCCCACTCCGAAAGCATTACGATCGAATGTGAAAAGGAAGTCGATGTAGATAAGGCACGTGAATTACTTGCCAAGGCGGAAGGTGTTGTATTAAAGGATGACCCGAAAAATAAGATTTATCCAATGCCGTTAGATACAACGGACCAGGATCTTGTGTTTGTCGGAAGAATCCGTAAAGATATCTCCGATCCATCCGGCCATTCTTTAGCACTGTTCTGCTGCGGAGACCAGATTCGTAAGGGCGCTGCTACAAATGCAGTTCAGATCTTAGAAAAATTATTATAAGAACAAACACCGGTGTTTAAGCCGGTGTTTTCTTGTATCTATTTTTTCAACATTGATGCGATGATGACCTTATCGGTATATTTCATACCTTCCCTTCCGATTTCACCAACTGTAGTCACGGTATCATCGGTCAGCGTACGGATAATTCCTGTATCCGGTAAATAATGTTTTCCATTCATGACCATGCGGTGTGCCAGCAAGGATGCTTCTAAGCCGCTGTTGATCTTGGCGGCACAGGAGATCTTTGCCCCATCACAAATGATACCCGGAGTAATGGCCAGGGTGCTGTCAATGGTTTGATCAATTTGATCCAAAGATCCGCCTAACATATAAGTAAGCGCAGCGCCTGATGCACAGGTGGCTGAAATTGCCCCGCAGAAGGCAGAAAGCTTTCCGATATATTCCTTTTGATAGATTGTCAATAAGGCAGAAAATACAAGTGAGCGATACAGCGTTTCTTCATCAATGCCTTTATTTTGCGCATAAACAATGAGTGGAACCGAAGAAGAAATTCCCTGATTACCCGAACCGGAGTTAATGATAACCGGTAAATCACAGCCACCCATTCTTGCCTCGGAGGCAGCTGAGGCATAGGCACGCATCTTGTGGAAAATATCATCTTCATATTGGTCTAAAATCAAAGGTCCGATACCTACTCCGTAATTCCCCTTCATGCCTTCCTTGGCAATAGCCATATTGTACACAATCTGTCTTGAAATCAAAGGCTTCACTTTTTCTAAATCGATTTCATCCGCAAAGGTTTTGATGTTCCGTAAATTTAACTGTGACCGGTCGGCCTCTTCACTTTCCTTCATTTGATCATTGAAATAGATTACCTTGTCATTCTTGAGAATTTGATACACATTGGTATGATCATGGCGAATTTCTACGCTGACAGATTGGTCTCCCCTTTTTAATACGATGATAAAGTGTAACGGGATATCGGAGTTCAAATATTCAACTTTACACTTTCCTGACTCTACAAACTGCTTTGCCAGGGCCAGTTTATCCTCTAAGACAGTAGCTAAAACCTCCATGTTTTTATTGGAATCTCCACCAAAGGCGCCCATCGCACAGGCTGTTTCAATTCCGGTTAATCCATGGGAATTGGGAATAAATACACAGCGCACATTTTTGATCATATTTCCGCTGCATTTTGCCACGATGGATGTAGGATCCTCCCCTAATTCTTTTCTTGCCAGAGCACTGGCATAAGCTAAGGCAATCGGTTCCGTACATCCCATGGCAGGAATCATTTCCTCTTTCATGATTTGTAAAAAAGCTGTTTCAATATTAGTATCCATACTAAATCTCCTAATTATAGATAGCGTCCCGTAATACTTTCGGGATTGTTTTTAATCTCATCCGGTGTTCCGCTTGCGACGATGATACCGCCAAGTTCTCCGCCTTCCGGACCCATATCGATGATATAGTCCGCATGATGAATCACATCTAAATCATGTTCAATCACAATGATGGTTGCTCCTAAATCAATTAAGGTATCAAAAACCCCTAATAAAGTTTCAACATCTTTTGGATGTAATCCAATCGTTGGTTCATCAAAGACAAAGATGGAATCGGATTGAGCGCGCCCCATTTCTCCGGCAAGTTTTAAACGCTGGGCTTCGCCACCGGATAATCCCGGTGTTTCTTCACCCAAAGTTAAATAGCCTAATCCTAACTCTTTTAATATTTCTAATCTTGGCTGTACCCGCTTCATATCTTTACAGAAGGACAAAGCCGTATTTACATCCATATCCATGAGTTCCGGCATCGATTTGGCTTCCCCTGACCTATTGGTGATACGAATCGTTTTTGCTGTCTTGCTGTATCTGGAGCCCCTGCAATCCGGGCAAGGTACATCTACGTCCGGTAAAAACTGAACATCTAAAGAAATCTGACCGGTTCCATCACACATCGGACATCTCAAAGAGCCTGTATTATAAGAAAAATCTCCTGACTTATACCCTTTTGCCTTGGCGGATGGTGATCTGCCAAAAATCTTTCTTAATTCATCATGCACATTGGCATAGGTGGCAACAGTAGATCTTACATTAATACCGATTGGTGTGGCATCGATCAGTTTAATATGTTCGATTCCATCGGCTTCAATGGTCTTTACATGATCCGGCTTCATCTTTTTACTGCAGAGTGATTCAACTGCCGGTACCAAGCTTTCCAAAACCATCGTAGTCTTACCGGAACCGGATACACCGGTCACAACCGTTAACTGGTTTTTTGGAATGTCTACCGATAATGGTTTCACCGTATGAATGGCTTCGGTTTCCATATGAATCTTTCCATGCGCAAAGATATCTTCTTCTCTATTCTTTATGGCATGTTTACCGTTAAAGTATTCGCCAATCACAGAATCCGGATTCTTTTTTAGCTCTTCAATCGTTCCGGTGGCAATGACCTGTCCCCCGTTTAGGCCGGCTTCCGGTCCCATTTCAATCATATAATCCGATTCCCTTAAAATCTGTAAATCATGATCAACCAACAGAACGCTGTTTCCATCCTTTACCAAATCATGCATTACCCGATTTAATCCGACAATATTGGCCGGATGTAAACCGATGGAAGGCTCATCCAACACATATAAAACACCCGTGGTACGATTACGGACTGCCTTTGCCAACTGCATACGCTGTCTTTCGCCGGTGGATAAAGTGGAAGAGGCTCTATCTAAAGTCAAATATCCAAGACCCAAATCCATTAAACGCACGGCATTTTCCAAATACGATTCGATAATACTATTTGCCATCGGACGCATTTTCTCCGGTAAGGAATCCGGTACTGTTTTTATCCATTCAATGGAATCCTTTAAATTCATCTGACAGACTTCGTCTAAGGAAAGATCCATGATTTTAGGTGCACGGGCTGCATCCGATAAACGGGTTCCATGACATTCCGGGCAGATATCTTCCTTAAGAAATTTCTCTACTCTTTTCATGCCCTTTTCATCTTTTACCTTACTTAAGGCATTTAATACGGTATTGACCGCACTGTAATAGGTAAAATCCATCTCTGTGGCAAGCGGATTATCCGAATTTTTTGGACGATAGAAGATGTGTTTCTTTTCCATCGGTCCATCATAGACGATATCCTTTTCTTCATCGGTGAGATCCTTAAAAGGAACATCGGTACGTACTCCCATAGCACGGCATACATCAACCATCAAAGCCCACATTAATGAGTTCCATGGAGCAACCGCTCCTTCATCCAATGTTAAATTTTCATCTGGAATGAGTGTAGACCTGTCTACCGTACGGACCATACCGGTCCCACCGCAGCACTTGCAGGCTCCCTGTGAGTTAAAGGCAAGCTCCTCTGCTCCCGGTCCGTAAAAATGCTCTCCACACTCCGGACAGATAATTTCCTGCATAGCAGCTACCTCAAAACCCGGCTTGACATAATGACCGTTCGGACAGCGATGACTTGCCAGTCTTGAAAACATTAAGCGTAAGCTGTTTAAGAGTTCTGTTCCCGTTCCAAAGGTAGAACGAATCCCCGGTACACCTGGTCTTTGATGTAAGGCAAGAGATGCCGGCACATATAATACCTCATCGACATCAGCTCTGGATGCCTGTGTCATCCGCCTTCTTGTATAAGTGGATAAGGATTCTAAATACCGCCTTGAGCCTTCCGCATATAAAACACCTAATGCCAGGGATGATTTTCCGGAGCCGGAAACCCCGGCGATTCCGACAATTTCATGAAGAGGAATGTCCACATCAATATTTTTTAAGTTGTGGACCCTGGCTCCCCTAACTTCTATTTTCATTGGCTGAGTATCTTTCATAGTAACCTCGATTTCTTAAAAAATCATACCACCTTTTCAGACAAAAGAAAAAACCGGATTTTCTCCGGTTCTTACTTGTTAAGCTTACTTGTTCTTTAATAAATCGCGGATTTCTTCTAACAGAACGACCTGTGGATCTGGTTCTGGTTCCGGTTCCGGTTCTTCAGCTTTCTTAGGCATAGCTTTCTGAGCAGCCTTTAAAAAGAAGAATAAAGAAATTCCAACGATCAGGAAGTTAACAACGGCATTGATAAAATTACCAATCATGATCGGACCAAGCGTAATAGCTGAGAAGTCAGGCTGTCCGAAAATAGCTCCGATCAATGGTGTAATGATATCTTCTACCAATGATGTAACGATAGCACCAAAAGCGCCACCGAATACTACTGCAACTGCGAGATCGAGTACGTTTCCCTTAAACAAGAACTCTTTCAACTCTTTAATCATAATCTAACGCCTTCTTTCTTTAATGACTTTATAATAACCAATTTATTCAGTGTTATCAATTGGTTTTTTGTAAACAAGAGGTTAATTTTTCTGAAACCGCTTTCTTTATGAACGCAGCTTTTCGATATCCTCATCTTTTAGTTTTATGGCAACAAACTGACCTTCGTTTTCCAGCCATAAACACCTATTCTTTGGATCATACGATTCAAATCGGGCATTTTTAAACTGTTTTTCCCACTTTTTCTTTAAAGAAATCATTGTCTTTAAATGCAGCCCGGACGACAATACCTTATACGCAAATAAGAATTGGTGTACATCACGACAAACCACAACCTGTTCATCTTTAGGCAGATTATCAATTTCCTTTTTGGAAGAAAGGATCAAATTATACTTTTTCTTTGGATCACGGTATAAAAACGGATATGTCATATAAAACAGATTTTTGCACCTTGAACACTGATGGGTAAAATAGGTGCCATCTTGAAGATGTTTATCACAGGCATCATTCATGCCGGCAATACAGAACGTATCCCGTTTTATGTGAAAAACATGCCCGCAATGCGGACATGTAATCTCTATCATTCTTTCTTTCATATAATGATCGGATGGCAGACTTCCTTCAGCCATTTGTATTCATCCACACCCATATACGGAGAAATTCTGTCAAAGACTTCTTTATGATAATCATTGATCCATTTCAGTTCATCTTTTGTCAGAAGTGATGTATCAATTCCATCCCGGTCAAAAGGAACATAGGTCAAACACTCCATATGCATGAACTGTCCATAGAAGTTCTTTTCTCCCTTTACCACAACATATTCATTTTCATGACGGATGCCAAACTCACCTTCCACGTATACGCCCGGTTCGTTGGATTGAATCATGCCTTCTTCT
>CACYBS010000139.1 GCA_902772725.1 Erysipelothrix rhusiopathiae | reverse complement strand
GACTTGCGCTGATCGCATCATAGTAAGCATCTTGAAAGGAGTGAATTTCACTTTCTAATGGCAGATATCGAAAAATCGGATTCCATTCTATGAGAAGTGCTGTCTGCCATAATCTGGCCATGCGTCCGTTTCCATCTGAAAAAGGATGAATAAAAACGAATTCATAGTGAAATATCGAAGAGGATATCAAAGGATGTACCGTCGTTCGACTGTGATCCAGCCAATGAAAAAGTGAATCCATGAGACTCGGTACCAATTGAGGGGGAGGCGCAACAAAGATGCATTTGTCACCATTAAATACACCTTCATTATGGTTGCGGAATCTGCCCGAAGTTTCGATGATGCGCTGTGTCATGATGTTGTGAAGTTTTTTTAAGTCCTCAACAGAATATGGATCAAACGATCCAAGCATACTATATGCCTGATGGGCATTTTTCACTTCCTGGATTTCTTTTTCAGGTCCAATAACGCTTTGTCCGTTAATCACGCTTCGAACTTCATCGAGCGACAGAGAGTTTGCCTCAATTGCCAGAGATGAATAAACAGAGCGTATATGATTGTTGCGGCGCAAATACGGTTTTGTTTCATAGGCTTGGTAAGCAGTTAATTTGCCGGTTTTTTCAGCAATCTGTGCTACCTGCATCAACATGGTATCTGTGATGGAATATGGTGGGATATATTGTTCCATTTTGCGGTTCCTTTCTTATACTTATTTTACCAAATATCTATCATTCGGGAAATATCTTACATGTTATCTTGCATGTTATCTTACATGTGTTCCTGCATTCCCATGCATAACAGGGACTGATACGATCATTTTGGAAGATAAACTTCTCTGATAAAAAAACGATAATTCTTCTATTCTCCTTTATCTTATTTTTTGCGATAATATTATTAACAAAAAATAAAGTAAAGGAGAATATTTTTATGCCAAAATTTCCAAAAGGTTTTTTATGGGGTGGCGCAACCGCAGCTAACCAGTTTGAAGGCGGCTATGATGCAGATGGCAAAGGCTTAAGTGTTCCGGATATTATCATGGGCGGAACCGTGGATACACCGCGTTATATTACACCTGCTGGTGTACGTCCAGATACCTACTATCCAAGCCATGAGGCAATTGATTTCTATCATCATTGGAAAGAGGATATCGACTTATTTGCGGAAATGGGATTCAAATGTTTCCGTTTATCCGTACAATGGAGCCGTTTCTTCCCGAATGGTGATGATGAAAAACCTCTGCAGGCCGGTATTGATTTCTATAAAAATATCTTTAAACACTGCAAAGAGTGCGGTATTGAACCGTTAGTAACAATTTCTCACTATGAATTCCCATTGGCACTTTCTCATAAATACGGTGGATGGGATAATCCTGCTATTATTGATTTATGGTTAAAGTTCACAAAATTATGTTTCACTGAATATAAGGGACTTGTTAAGTATTGGCTGACATTTAATGAAATTAACTGCGGTACTATCGGTGGATTTGGCGGTATCTATGGCTTAGGTATCTTACCGGATCATGATACTGCGCTTGCGTTCGGAGATGTTGAATGGGATGATCCGCAAAGACGTTTTGTAGGTCTGCATAACCAGTTTGTTGCCAGCGCAAAAGCTGTTTTACAGGCGCATGAAATCGACCCTGAAAACAAGGTAGGATGTATGATTGCCGGCTCGGCTAACTATCCAAATACCTGCAATCCGGATGATGTTGTGGCAGCTTTGGAAAAAGACCGTGAATTCAATTTCTATTGCGGCGATGTACATTGCCGTGGTGCTTACTCTGCATGGGCTCCTTCTTATTGGGCAAAAAACGGTGTTGATGTAGAATTGATGAAATCTCTGGCAAAAAGAGATGCTGACATCTTAAAAGCCGGTGTTGTTGACTTCTACAGCTTCTCTTATTATCAATCCAATACCGTATCAACAGACCCTGAAAAGACAAAAGGTAAAGGAAACCTGTTGGGTGGCGTACCGAACCCTTATCTGGAAGCTTCTGCATGGGGCTGGACAATTGACCCGAAGGGCTTACGTTACTACTTAGAAACAGTATATGACCGTTACCAAATTCCTTTGATGATCGTTGAAAACGGCTTAGGTGCTGTGGATGAAAGAAGCGCTGATGGCAAATTCCACGATGATTATCGTATCGACTACATGCGCAAACACATCGAGCAAATGGCAATCGCCATTGAACACGGTGTTGATTTGATGGGTTATACAATGTGGGGCTGCATTGACTTAGTATCCGCAAGTACCGGAGAAATGAAGAAACGTTATGGCTTTATCTATGTAGATAAGGACAACGATGGAAACGGTGACTTACACCGTGAAAGAAAAGACAGCTTCTATTGGTATAAGAAAGTTTGCGAATCCAACGGCGAAGAAATCTAAATAGAATTGGAAAGGGTTGTTACGAAATGAATTCATTTCGTAACAGCTCTTTTTTTATCCATGCAGCATAGTGACAGTCGGTAATCCCGGCTGTTTTTTCATTGAAGACAAAATTACCATAAGTCCTTTTTTAAACCACTTATGGTAGAAATGTTGATTATCGCGCCTTGATTGAGTCGATCCATAAGAACATTATCAATCGATAAAGTAACCTAAAGAAAAAAATGTTAATATAAGAATAAAGTAAGACTTCAGTCTTTTATTTTATCGGGAGAATGAATATGAACGAAACATTATTATTTCCTATACGCAACGCATCAAGAAATTATTTCTCTTTAGATGGATTATGGAAATTTTCCTTTGATCCATCAAATGAGGGATTAGAAAAAGGATGGAATAAAGGCTTTGTATCAAGTGAGAAAATGCCGGTACCGGGCTCTTTTGCCGACCTTTATACAGAAGCCCAAAAGCGGGATTACTGCGGTGATTTCTGGTATGAGACAAGCTGGTATATGGAAGATATGGGCAATCGAGATATCTATTTGCGCTTTGGCAGTATATCGCATCGAGGCGATGTATTTATCAATGGAAAATATATCGGTTCTCATGAAGGCGGATATACACCGGCAGTATTTAAGATCGCCGATGATGTAAAAATAAACGCAAAAAATAAGCTGGTTGTAAAGGTCAATAATGAATTAAATGAGACATCCATGCCCTGCGGCACAGTAAAGGTGCTTCATAACGGCAATCAAATTGCCCAGCCGTATTTTGATTTCTTTAACTATTCCGGACTGCAGCGAAGTGTTGTGATTTTTACACAGCCAAAAGAGGCAATTCTTGATTATGATACCGATATTGAATTAATGGATGATCATGCTAAGATTTATTATCATGTTGAGACAAACGGAGAACACGATATCTATGTGGAGCTCTTTGATCAAGATGGACAGAAGGTGGCCTCTCAAAAAGGAAAAGATGGAACACTGATCGTGGATAAGCCACACCTTTGGTCTATTGGTGATGGATATTTATATTCTTTGATTTTATTTATCAAGGATGGAGATTCCATCATCGATAAATATCCTTCGAAGATTGGTATTCGAACCATTAAAGTAAAAGGCAATCAAATCCTTCTAAATAATAAACCGATCTATTTAAAAGGTTATGGCAAACACGAAGACTTTGAAGTAATCGGACGCACCTTTAACTACAGTCTTGCCAAACGTGATTTTGAATTGATGAAATGGAGCCATGCGAACTGTTTCAGGACCAGTCATTATCCATATGACGAAGGCTGGTATCAAATGGCAGATGAAGAAGGTTTCTTAATCATCGATGAGGTACCGGCAGTAGGAATGATGCGCTCCCTTGTCAACTTTGCGGCCGGAGCCGGAGG
>CACYBS010000138.1 GCA_902772725.1 Erysipelothrix rhusiopathiae | reverse complement strand
CATTTCGATATATACAGTAGGAGTTCCATCTGGAAGTTTTCTCAGCCTACCAGAAATCTGTTTTACTGAAATCCAACTACTATATGTACTACAGTTTATACCAAACTGTAACCCTTTGATATCTGCACCAGTACCGAGACTAGCAGTAGTAGCAATAATAATATCACTAAGAAGAGCTTCTTCCTTTTCATTCTTTTTCATCCCTCCATAATATACTGAGGTTCTATCAGGATATACTTTTTCTACGATGGTCTGTAGATAATACAGAAACTCAATGCTCTGACCAAAGATAATGATTTTGTTTCCTTCTTTTAGATTCTTCTTTGTCCAGTTTAATATAATTGTCAATTGCTGTTCAAAGTTCAATCTTTGATCTTCTGGAGATAGTCTGAGTTCCGTCTCGTAGGCCTTCGTATTTAGACCAGTTTTGTTATTGACCATGCGTTTAATCTGCTTAGGTGTGGGTGTAAAGTAATACTTTTTCACCATTACGTTAAGGTGCATTTCTTCTTGCGTTTGAAAATTTGCACCAAATCTAGGTATGTGAGTAAATAATGTTTTAAATATATAATTTTCTTTTCCATCTGTTCTGCCAGGAGACGCAGACATATAATAATTCATTCTAAAATTACATAATGCTTCAATCATGGATATAGCTTTAATATCTAGATGAATTTCATCAATTATCTTTGTATAACATTTAGTTGCTGATATCATATCCATGGTTTTAATATCACCATAACGTTTAGCAAAACTATAGATGGTGTCTACCATGAAGATAAATACTTTTTTGTCTATGTGTTTGCCATCTAATATTTGTTCACATATTTTACTACCTTTTACTATAAGTATCTCATCTTCATCTATATCAGTAAACCCAGTAAATGTTTCTTTCCACTGATTAAGCAGTTTTGCTAATGGTACAATCACTATCGTTTTCGTTTTATAATATGCTGTAATTGCAGATCCCATATAGCTCTTTCCAGAACCCATTGTTAAATCAATCATTTGCTGTGTAAATTTACTATTTCGTTTAAATTCACCTTCAGATGCCATAAAAGTTAAAGTAACTCTCTGCATATCATTACGTGGAGGCGTCATTAATTGTATATCAATATTATCATATGGGTATGCGCAGTTCTCTACTTTAAATTCATATTCAGGAAAGAATCTTTTTAATTGCTCTACATTAAATGCTCTATTAACTCTAAATTCTTTCAAAGCTTTTACATAGTATCCACCAAGAAGCTCATACTTCCATCTCATCTTATCCCATATAGATAAACTCTTTTCAAACTCTCTATTATCTCCCATATGATAATCGGTAATTGCTATATGTGAATGTCTGAATATTATTGCCTTTTCATGGTGTTGATTTAATAACTGTCTGGTTCCTTCATATTTTGGAATTAAACCTTCCATGTCCTCACCTCACTTGTATAATTATATCAACTTAGAAATGGAAAAAGAACACTACCGAAGTAGTGTTCCTCTTTTCATTCCTTGCCCGTGCTGTTTTATGCCTGATGACTCATTACCACAAACTGATATTTGATTCTTTTGATTCTCTCATGACACTTGTAATTTTCCAGCTATGGATCATTCTCTTGACTTGTTATTTCTGTCTTCTGATTCTCTCCATGTTCAGGATATTTAAGGTCGATGGATCATTTTCTATGAAAGTTACTGTTCCTTTCTGATTCTCTTCGATTTAATGGTGCTATCCTCTTATGGATCATTTATTCGAATTGTTATTAATCGTGCATGATTCTCTCTTGGTCCCCTGTGATATTTTTCGCAGTCTGGATCGTTCTGAATAGCTGATATTATTTTCAAGTGACTCATTACGGATCGATAGGTTTACTTACTCTGATTCATTTCGGCAAAATGTTTTTAGTTTCTTTAGATTCTCTATACATTTTTGTTATTTGACACTAATGGATCGTTCTTAAAGTCTGTTTTTCATGTGGTATGATCTCTTTTTTGTAAACTGTTTTTAATCTGCGATGGATCATTAATGCGGGATGATGTTTTCATTAAGTGATTCTCTGACCACAAATGTATTTCGATAGAAATGGATCGCTACTGTTGTTTGTATTTTTTGTGTTTTGGCTCTCTGCGATCATAGTGTTAAATATATCCTCCTATGGATCATTCTTTAGAGTTGTTTATTTATTTCGCTATGATTCTCTCTGTTTCCATGATATTGATCGAACATGGATCATTATTGTCAATTGATGTTTAATATAACGTGATTCATTCCTTGTTTTTGCTACTTATTGTGACTGATTCATTAAGTCGAGGTGAATTATTTCGCCAGCCTTGATTCTCTGGAATTGGTTGTTTTTGCCACCATATGGATCATTTCTCTACCATGAAATATTCGCCACACTGATTCTCTCGAGCTGCTTGTTATTGATCTTTTTAGGATCATTTACACTTTGTGATATTCTCGTTAGGGGATTCTCTTTACGGATATGATATTTATCATAAGTGGATCACTCATATCGTATGATATTTATTGCTTTGGGTTCTCTGAGCCGTGCTGTTTTT
>CACYBS010000137.1 GCA_902772725.1 Erysipelothrix rhusiopathiae | reverse complement strand
GCGCATTGGGGTATAGCCAAGCGGTAAGGCACCAGACTCTGAATCTGGCATTTCCTTGGTTCGAATCCAAGTACCCCAGCCATTTGTCAACAAAGCACATTCCAATGTGCTTTTTTTTTATAGGAGGAAGTATGGAACAGGTCTTGATGCAGTATTGCTGGCAATTTGCGATGGCTCTGGTTGTTTTGATCATCAGTTACTTTACCAGTAAGGCAGCCCGCAAATTAATTATGCGTTTTGCCGATAAGGTGAATAATGCCGGTGTTATTACTTTTATGGGATCCAGTGCATCCATTATTATTAAAATCTTAGGTTTCTGTGTAGCCTTGTCCTGTTTAGGGGTTAATATCTCTGTGATTATCGGTTCTCTTTCTGCGGTCGCTTTAGGTTTGTCTATGGCTTTACAGGAAACCGTTGCCTCTTTTTTTGGAGGTCTGCGTATTTTATTTACAAAACCTTTTATCGTTGGTGACTATATTAAAGTGGATGACTATGAAGGAACGGTCAAAGAAATTCAAATGCTGCATACGATTATGATTACCTTAGATGTACAGGATGTGGTTATTCCAAATTCCAAGATTGCCTCTACAACGGTTACTAATTTCTCTTCGGAAAAGGTGCGTCGTGTCCATGTATCATTTCCGGTATCTTTAGAAACAGATTCTCAAAAGGCAATTGATCTGGGAAATGAAGTTTTAGAAGAACATAAGGATCATTTTATTTTGGATGAATATCGTGCCTGTATTGAAAGATATTCTAAAGATGCGATGTTTGTATCCTTATATTGTTATGTAGATTTTGAAGATTATTGGGATGTACTGTATCTATTAAATGATGCAGTTCAGAAAAAGCGGATCGAAAAGGGAATTGCGGTATTGCCGGACCATGTATTGTTGAATGAATAACGGAAGTAAAAAAGCTTCCGTTTTTTAGTGGAAGCCTTGAAATAACTTGATGCCAAGAACGGCATTAAAGCCTACTGCCGCAAATACACTGAAGCGCTCGACAATGCCAAAATAATCAGAAGGAACCATACCTTGTCCAACTGCACCGACTAACATCATGATAAACGCAATGAAAGCCCAGATGGATACCGCTCTTACATCTTGATTTTTAAATCCTGCAAATATGATCAATACTAAAGATACAATCGATAACACAACCACTACTGCAGTCACTCCTATATGCATCATTTCCTGGAAAGCCGCAATATTTTTTCCTGCATTGGAGAGCGGGAACATGGCATATCCGATATTGGATATCCAGCACATGATAGTAAATAAGTAGACTCCTATACGAAACGTCTTCGATGCAGTTTTATTCTCGGATACATAAATAGATACACATGTCGGACAGACAACGCTGCATATATTATATATTGCGGCAAGCTGATTCCATAGCATCCTTGAAGGAGCATTTTGTGCTGATAAGTCACTGACTGCCTGGCGCATCCAATTGTATCCCGGATAGGCAAGGGGAGAGAAAACTACAGCTGCCATATAGGATAATAATGCTGCAAGACCGCTAAGGCCAAGCCATTGTATGAGTTTTTTGTTCATTTTATTTCCTTTCGTAAACCATAGGTGTGAATCGAATTCCATGAATTGTTTTTTCCGTATCTGCGTCAATAAATCCTAAAAAGTGATAGAACCCAAGACCATAAGGTGAAGAATTTAAAGTGATCTTGTTTTCGGGGAAAATCTCACAAATAGAGTGAAATAGTTTTGTTCCGATACCTAAGCGATGATACTTTCCATCCACGAAGAAAAAACAGATATGTTGGCTATCCGGTCGGATACCGATTTCACCAATCAGTCTTTTATTATCAAAGGCACCATAGTATTCAATGCCATCCAGGTACTTTTCATCATGGATCGATTTATAAAATTCTTCGGTTCCTTCTTTTGAATAGACAGGGGATTCATATTCCTGGAATACTTTCCATGCCAGATCCAGAGCTGAATTAATTTCATTCTCGGTGCACTTTCGAATCGCAAAACTGTTTTTCCAATTTTCTTTTGTCAAATTCGTAATATGTTCCGTTCGTATATCATCCATGATCTTCCAATGAATATCTTTTTCGGTATGATGATAGACAAAACCGCATTTTTCCTGAACTCTTTTTGATTTTTCGTTACCATCAAAATAACCGCACCATATTGTTTTTAAATTAAGATCTACAAAACCATGACGTAAGAGTTCTCGAACAGCCTCCGGAATTAACCCCTGTCCCCAGAAGGGAACTCCAATCCAATATCCTATTTCCCCATCTGTTTGAGGAATATTAAAATTACTCTGATTACCGATTCTTAAGCTTATGCTTCCTATGGCTTGATTGTCAGCTTTTAAACATACGGCATAGGTTTCATCAACCATTAATATAGAATGAATGATTTCTAAGGAATTCTCTATGCTTGTATGAGGATACCATCCGGCAATAGGGCCCACTCTTTCATCTTTGGCATATTCATATAATGAAGGTGCATCGCTTTCTTTCCATGGCCGCAGGACTAACCGTTCTGTTGTTAAAATACTCATTCGCTGTTACCTCCATATATTCTGCAGAATTCTTCAATATAGATGTCCATAATACTATCGGCATCATGAACATCCGCATTTTGTCCGTCACATTCAAAATCGATAATAGAGTGAACTGACATCGCAAAGCTGATGGCAGCTGCATCCGGATTGGTAAAATCGACTATTTTTTTAGCGGATAGAGCATAGAATAAAAGCTTCGTAGCCTGAATCATCGTATTGGTTTCCTCAACCATAATATGAGCTGCCATCGGATTATAAACCCTTTGAGATAAGATCACCTTATAGAAGCGAAAGAGATCAGAAGACAGGACCATATCTCGATAGGAGTTGACACATTCTTTTAAAATATCCTGAAATGATCGACCTTCAAAAAGAACATCATAATTGATCCCAACGATACCCCGCTGCTCTTTTGCCTTAGCACGGAAATATCCATACATACTTTGGATGAGCTCTTCCTTGGATTTGAAATGCGAATATAAAGATGATTTTTTTAAATGGACCTGATTGGCAATCATGGACATGGAAAGATTATCCAGTCCTTTTTCGCATGCAAGGTCCAGTGCAGCTTCTAAAATATCCTTTTTTTTCATAAAAATACAACCTCTTATATGGAATTATACGACCGAACGGTCGTATAATCAAACGATTATTTCGGATAACTAGACTTATTGGTTGTTTTATTTTAAAATATTTCAAGAATCACTTAGTATATCTTTTTTTGTTCATATTTTAGGGAGAGGGATTGAACATGGAAATCATAAGCCAGGATTTATTGATTATGATAGTTATTACTGTAGTGACGCTGTTGATAGGGGTAGTGTTATCCCTTTTACCAAAAGGTGTCATGGACTTTATCACGAAATGCTTTTCCTTTGAGAAATGGGGTATGCGAAAGATTCGCAGACGCAGGGATTATGTAGACAGCTTAGCGAATACTGCTTTATTTCTTAATGTGATTTTCTGTTTCCTTTTTGCCTTTATTCCGTTCTATATGGTGATTTATGGAATTATGATCCTCTTTTCCTATCTTGCCGTATTAGGACAGGCAAATCGGGTTATGGCAGAAGAATCAAAGAAAAGACGCTTTGTCGTGTTCTATTGTGTATATTTAATGGCAGCTATTGGCTTTTTAGCAGCAGCCGGTGTTTTCAACAACTATATGTTGTACGCCGATATTGCCCAATTCAGAGCCAATGTATTCACCAACCAGATGTTAAACTGGTACTACTATTTATTGCGCCCATATGTGGCAGCGGTATTTGTGCAGGGCATCCTTTATATGATTCCTATGTATTATCTCTGGGCACAGTTTAAATATATGCGCTTAGAAGATACTTATAAAGGAAGAAATCTTGGTTCCTTTGCGGCAAAAGTGATTTTTCTTGTCGTTCTCAATGCAGGTATTGGATACTTTTTACCGTATATGCTGCATAAGGCATACCATGTTAAGAGAGTGCAGGTGTAACTATGGAAAGACTTGAACTTCTGCGAGAGAAAATGAATAAGCACAATATTTCTGCTTATATTATTCCGACAGGGGATTATCATGATACCGAATATGTATGCGAACATTTTGCCTGCCGTAAGTATATTTCCGGCTTTACCGGAAGTGCAGGAACTTTGGTTGTTTTAAAAGATAAAGCAGCCTTATGGACAGACGGGCGTTACTTTATCCAAGCTGCCGAACAGCTTAAAGATACCGGTATTGATTTGATGAAAATCTCTCAGCCGGAAACGATCTCTTTAGAAAAGTATATTACCGACTCTTTGAAGGAAGGGGAAAGTGTCGGCTTTGATGGAAAAGTTGTTACGACAAAGGATTACCGTCAATGGCTCAAAACCTTTGACTTCCATCATTTGAAGGTAGTCAACGATGTAGATTTTGTGAATGAAATATGGTCAGACAGACCATCTTTACCATCTACGAACACATTCCATTATGACGAAAAATATGCCGGCTATGCCATTGATAAGAAGTTAGAGATGGTAAGAGAAAAGATGGAAGAGCTTCATGCCAGATCTATGGTCATTACCCGCTTAGATGAAATTGCATGGCTTTTTAATCTAAGAGCGAAAGATATTCCTTGTTTCCCGGTGGCACTTGCCTATGCAGTGGTAACCCTTGATGGCGGAAGTATTTATATCGATGATTCACGCCTGGATGATGTATCAAGCGATTTATTTGAAAAGAATAATATCGACACATTGCCTTACAATCAGATTTATGAAGATGTAAAGAGGCTTCCAACGCCGGTATTATATGATCCATCTACGGTAAACAGCCTGTTAGGATCATTAATTCCATCTCCGTCTGTTGAAGAAGTTTCGCCGATTATTTTGATGAAAGCCTGCAAAAACGAGGTGGAACTCAAGAACACGAAAAATGCCCACCTGAAGGATGCAGTTGCCGTAACTCGGTTTATCTATTGGTTAAAACGAAACGTAGGACTTCAAACCATTACCGAAGTATCTGCTCAGGAAAAATTAATGGCTTATAGAAGACGCCAGCAGTTATATATCGAAGACAGCTTTGATACAATCTGCGCTTATAAGGAGCATGCAGCCTTAATGCACTATAAGGCTGATCCAAATAAGGAAACAGAGTTAGAAAAAGAAGGTATGTTATTGGTGGACAGCGGTGGGCAATATCTCGATGGAACAACGGACATTACCCGCACGATTGTATTAGGACCAATCTCTAAGGAAGAGAAAAAATGGTTTACGCTTGCACTTCGCGGCCATATCCGCCTTGCCAAGGCAAACTGGCTCTATGGATCTCGCGGCGTTAATCTGGATATTCTGGCAAGAGGTCCTCTGTGGGATGAAAATATGGATTATCAATGCGGTACCGGACATGGTGT
>CACYBS010000136.1 GCA_902772725.1 Erysipelothrix rhusiopathiae | reverse complement strand
GCCAACCTACTCTCAGCCCAGGGCAACGCCCTGGGCTTTAAATTCGGGCCACATTATTCCGCTCCCACCATTAAGATAGATGGGTTTCAACTTAGAGCACGGAAGAATTAGTATTGAGCGTATGTGTGCCATGTTTTTTCGGAAAGTGGTCCAATTCGGGCAATTTGTATAAATTTTAATCTTAATTGGCTAATAATTCCCAATTTTTATTTAAATTTGCGTATAGATTGTATGGCTAACCTATTCAACGAAATTGAATATGATACAAGAAAAGAAAATAGAAGGTACGCTTGACCTGAAAACTCTGAAACCGCTATTACAAGAAGAATATGAATTCCTCGACATCTCTGATGCAAAGATGGGCATCGAAGAAGAACGCTACGAAGTCTGCCTCGGATGGAGTCACAGTGGTCCTGTTTATGGCGCCAGTGGCTACCGCAAGGTGGAAGTTCTCAAGCGGCTTCTCGAGCAAATCAATGCCTGGTCCATTCTCCTTCCAGACGATGTCCAGCGTCGCCACATTAACGCAGCTAAGAAGAATCCACACATCAAGCAGCTGCAAGTACGCCCCACTTGCCACCTCTTCGCCTTTGAAGACGGCAAACTGCTGAACAAGAAGAAAACACTGCTCGTTTTCGGTGAAGCAACAAATTCTGGAAAGAAATAAGAAATATTGTTTTGCCATGGAGCAAATGCCACTAGAGATCAGGAGAGGAAATGCAGAAGAAGTTGAAAACTTCCTGATTGACGGTTGGTTATTCTCTCTATTTAATAAACAAATGACAGTAACAACAACTAACAAAAAAGTATAAAAGTATATTTTGTTATAGATGATTTCACGTTTTCAACAAGAAATTGAAAACAAATCACTATCTTTGTAGAAACAATTTCAAGAAAACGAACAAGAAATAGTAATCATTTTATGACCCATTTTTTTATAAATATTAGTGTTTTACGAGTTTTTTTACTACTTTTGTAGCATAAAATCCCTGTTAATACCAGATGAACCACAAATATAAAAAATCTAATAAAACTTTTCCTTAAAGAGTAAGGATATGAGCAACAAACGACTTGCCAAATTAATCTTGCAAAAAGTCTGCAATCGTTTTAATGTTGCGAGCGAGCAGTTGCCATCTTTCATTTGAGGCCTTTGAGACTTTATAAGCATATCTTTTGAAATCATAACTACTAATAATGAACAAATATGAACAGCAAATTTTTCAATAACGTTGACTCGCCACTAATACAGAAATTCGCAGGCATTGCAGAAAACATGCGTGATTTCTATGCTTTTCAGGCTGTAGTCGGCTATTTCCGATCTTCAGGTTATTTCAAGTTGCGTAAGCATCTGGACCATGTAAAGAAGATACAGATACTTGTAGGTATTAATATTGATGATATATTCCGCAAACACGACAAGAGCCTCTTGATGTTGGGTGGAGAAGATGAGGCGAAAGCCAAGTTTACCAAGGATTTCATCCAAGACGTCATTGATGCCAAATACAGCAAAGACGTAGAAGAGGGAATCCTGCAACTATGCGAGGATCTCGCTTCAGGCAAGGTGGAAATGCGTATAGACAAATCGAAGAATTTACATGCCAAATTCTATCTTTGCTTGCCTGAGAATCACAATGATAATACTGACGGCTGGGTCATTATGGGCTCGTCCAATATTTCCGATTCAGGTTTGGGTATTATCCAGCCGCCGCGTTACGAACTCAACGTAGCCATGAAAGACTATAACGATGTGGCTTACTGCAAAGACGAATTCCAGAAACTTTGGGAGGAGTCTATCCAATTGTCACCAGGAGATATCGCCAGAATACGTAAAAAAACGCATCTCGATGTTATGCCGACACCATACGAATTATACATTAAGGTGCTTATCGATGCTTTTGGCAATCAGGTGGAAGACAATTTCACGATGGAATTACCTCCAAGTTATATGGATTTGAAGTATCAAAAAGACGCAGTGATTCAAGGGTATCAGATGCTAAAGGAATATAATGGTTTCTTCTTGGCAGACGTTGTAGGTACTGGTAAAACCATTGTGGGAACAATGATAGCCAAACGCTTTATTGAAGAAAATGGAAAGGACACAAAAGTTCTCGTCGTATACCCACCCGCACTAAAAGATAATTGGAAGGATACGTTTAAGGATTTTGACATCCCTAACAAATATGTACAGTTTGTCAGCAATGGTAGTCTCAACAAAGTGATTGAAGAAAAAGAGAATTATAATAGGCCAGAAGAGTTTGATCTTATCATCGTAGATGAGGCCCATGGTTTTCGTTCAGATACCACAGGACGATATGATGAGCTACAGCGAATTTGCAAATCTCCACGAATCAATGAGGGATTCATCGATGGTGTCCGTAAAAAAGTGATGCTCCTTTCTGCCACACCACTTAACAACCGGCCAGAGGACTTCCTGAACCTCATCCTTCTTTTTCAAGATGCACGCAATCCTACCATTGATGGCGTGGGTAACCTGAATCTGAAATTTGCTCCTTGGATTCAGCAGTACAAAGAAGCCATGAGAGACCGCTATAACGCTACCATCACAGCCAAAGAACTTACTGACAGAGTAGAGAAAATTTATGAGGAGATGCGTACCGAGATTCTCGACAAGATATTGGTCCGCCGTACCCGCAAAAATCTTTTAAACAACAAAGAATATAAGGCTGATTTGGACAAGCAAGGAGTGGTTTTCCCGCAAATAAAGCAACCCAATGAGTGCATATACCAAATGGACCATAGTCTCTCCGCTCTGTTCTATCATACCATCCTCATGCTGACTGATACCAAATCGGAAGAGAATCCTAACGGCAAAGGATTAAACTATGCCCGCTATAGGGCCATCGAATTTCTGACTGGTCCTGCAAAAGAAAAATACAAGCAAGCTCAGCACATCACCAACCTATTGTCTGCCATCTATCGTGTCCATATGGTGAAACGACTTGAAAGCAGCTTTTCTGCATTCAAGACTTCTCTGCATACCTTCTTGCGTATCACCAACGACATGATTAGCATGTTTGAACAAGACAAGGTGCTGATTGCTCCTGATTTCGATGTCAAGGGTATGATGGCTAAAGATATGGAACTTGATGAAATCATCGAGAAAATCTCCGAGAAAGGTGTTGACAAGTACGATTTCGTTTATCAGTCATCAGACTTCCTCGATATATTTTTGTCTTTATTAAAAGAAGATAAAGAAAAACTGGAGAAACTATGTGAATCATGGGATAAGGTCAATGCAGACCCCAAGCTCGACAAATTTATAGACTTGTTGAACGACGAGCTTTTTAATAAGAAAAAGAATGTACAGGGCAAGTTGGTGGTCTTCTCTGAAAGTGTTGATACACTGAAGTATCTAAAAGAAGAACTTCAGAAGCGTTTGAATAGAAAAGACATTCTCTTTGTCAGTGCGGCAAACCGCAAAACGGCAAAGAATGCCATTAATCAAAACTTTGATGCCAACTTCCGTGGAGAAAAGCTGAACACGTATAATATTATTCTAACTTCAGATGTGTTGGCCGAAGGTGTCAACCTACACCGTTCCAACATCATCGTCAATTATGACTCTCCTTGGAATGCCACTCGCCTGATGCAGCGTATAGGACGT
>CACYBS010000135.1 GCA_902772725.1 Erysipelothrix rhusiopathiae | reverse complement strand
TCCCGGCCATGTTGATCGCATCTCATATCAAACCTTTTAGAGATTGTGCCCATATTTTTGAATGTGCCGACCACAATAACGGATTGTTATTATGCCGTAATCATGATTATCTTTTTGACCAGGGGTATTTTTCCATTAACGAAGATGGAACGCTGCTTTACTCGGAGCCATTAAAAAGAATCGAGGATTTCAATTCCCGATTCAATCTTAAAGATAATTATGTCCTTCCCAAGGTTTACCAGACAGAAAACCGTATGAAATATCTGGAATATCACAGAGCTTATATCTTAAAAAAATAAAAGTCCCGAAAGGGACTTTCTATTTTTATAATCCTAATTTATCGAGATCTTCAACATCGCTTGACGGAACGCGCTGAATAATCAACTCAATTCCACGGTCCTTCATTTTGCGGAATACTTCTACATCGGCATCATCCACTGCAACCGAAGAGCCAACCTGGCGCTTGCCGGAATTCATTGCCATGTTTCCGATATTTACTTTCGTGATCGGAACACCGCCTTCAATTAATGTGAGTGCATCCTGTGGATTTTCTACGATGATAAAAATCTTCTGATCCGGGGAGGCTTTATCGATGATATCGATTGTCTTTTGGAGGCTGAAGAAACGGGTAGCTACTCCGCTTGGAGCTGCCATATTCATGATTCCCTGTTTAAATGAATCAGCTGCCACTGCATCATTGGCAATCAATAATAAATTTGCTCCCAGACTTTTTGTCCATTGTGAGCCAATCTGACCATGCATCAAACGCTCGTCAATTCTTGTTAATAAAACGTTAGCCATAAAAGTAAAGATCTCCTTTCAATTTAAACCTATAACGTACTTCTTCTTACAACTATTATATTAGGAAACAACCTTTTTTTCTACCGAAATTTTACACAGAAAAAAGGCTTTTCAAAATCGAAAAGCCTTCTTAAAATTCAAATAAAACTATTTAACTTCAGCCTGTCCGTAAGGGTTGCCTTCGTTGAAGTTACGGGCATTTTCCATAGTTACGGCAGCGATAGCCTGCAATGCTTCACGAGTGAAGAATGCCTGGTGGCTTGTTAAGATTAACTGCGGGAACATCATCAAACGTCCGGTGATTGCAGTCTGTAGAGGTTCGTCAGAACGGTCTGTATAAACGTTTGCATCTTCACCTTCATAAACGTCTAATGCAACAGCGTGGAATTTGCCGGCCTTTAATGCAGAAATCAAAGCTTCTGTATCAATTAAGCCACCACGTGCAGTGTTAACTAACATTACATCGTCTTTCATCTTAGCGATTGCGTCTGCATCGATGATATGATAAGTTCCACTATCACCCATGATTAATGGAGCATGTAAAGAGATTAAGTCAGCCTTTGCGAACAATTCGTCTTTTGTTACGTAAGCACTTAATAATCCTTCGTCGATCAATCTCTGGTTAGGGAATGCGTCCCATCCGATAACGGTCATGCCAAATCCTTTACAGATAGCTGCCATACACTGACCGATACGTCCTGTACCAACGATACCAGCAACTTTGTTGTGGAGGTCTACACCTAATAATCCACTTAATGCGAAGTTGTTGTCTTTTACTTTGAAGTAAGACTTGTGGATACGACGGTTAGCAGCAGTAATGATTGTCATTGCATGTTCTGCAACTGCATATGGTGAGTAAGCCGGTACACGTAATACAGTGATTCCGTATTCTTTCGCAGCCTGTAAGTCAACGTTGTTGAATCCAGCGCAACGTAACAGAATTAAGCGAACGCCGCCATCGTGTAATACTTCAACTACATCTCTTCCGCATTCGTCATTTACGAAGATACATACTGCATCGAAACCTTTAGCTAAGCCTGCAGTTTCAATAGTAAGACGAGAGTTGAAATACTTAATGCTGGTGTTATAAGTTCCTTCACCACGTTCTTTAGCTAATTCGCTGAAGAAGATACGGTCGTAATCTTTTGTTCCGAAGAATGCAACTTTTAATACTTCAGTCTTCTTTGACTTCGGTGTCATTGTTTCAAATACAGATTTAATCTTTTCTGCACATGCTTCTTCATCTAAGCCGTCGCATGTAACTTCAACTGTCTGTCCCTTAGCTGCCTTAAGAGCTAAGATCTGAAGAACGTTATTACCTGCAGCTTCGATGCCATTGCATTTGAAAGTAGTCTGGCACTTGAATTCAACACAAGCCTGAGCTAATAAAGCAGCCGGGCGGGCATGAATTCCTAACGGATCAGTGATCACATAAGAAAAAGTTTTCATAATAGTTTTTTGCCTCCTTTAATAAAAACTACAATATGTGCAATACTTTTTTATGAGTATTCTCTTCTCATATAATACCAAAAGATAGTGGTATTAGCTATTAAAAAATAAGAAATACGGCGTTTTTTAACCGCTTACAATTTTAAATGCCGTCTGTTGGAATATCCTGTACAATCGGCTGTAATTCAAACCGACGCACGGAATCTTTTGCTACTTCTACGGCTTGGGCAGCTAAGGCATGAACATCATCGCTCATAGCACGCTGGAAGTTAATCTCTAAGAGCATTCCCATATTGGTTCCGGCAACGACTTCGACATTCCCTTTCGGAAATCCGAGTTCCACACTGCTTTTAAACGGTGAGCCACCGGCTAAATCGGCCATGATCAAAATCGCATCACAATCTGCCAGATCATCCATTGCCTTAGTTAACTTTTTTTCTAAGATTTCTACTGAATCGCTCAGTTCAAAATCCACAGCTCTAAAATGTTCTGGGACGCCGCCGATCACATGTAATCCGGCTTCCATTCCGGTCGCAAAATGTCCGTGACCCGTAACAATTAAACCAATCATATTAAAGAGCCTCGATGATGTAGTTTGTCTTGAAGGTTTCACCCGGTTTGAGCATCATCGTACCTTCACGTTTTTCAAACGGTACATCTACCTTTTCAAAGTCCGCATGACCATACCATGGTTCAATGCAGATAAAATTAGAACGAGATGGATGAGACCAAATTGCCAACAATGGGAAATCCGGGAAGTATACGCGTACACGTCCTTCACCCTTGCAGGATAATGTTACATAAGTTGATTTTAAATCTTTGTAGACGATGGTCGCATACTTATCGATATCATCACGATTTAAGTTCCAGCTCTTAAATTCTACGGTTGGATATTCCACCGGTTTTTCCATCTTTGGATCAAATACCATCTGAGTGGCCGTTTCAGCGTATTCATAGTCAATCGAATAATCTTCAAATTTTTCGCCTTCAAACTGCGGAACGCGGAATGCAGGATGTAAACCGAAAGTAAATGGCATTTCCTTATCGCCGGTATTGACTACTGTGTAATCGATATGCAGTTTTTTATCTTCCAGCCAATATTTCATTTCATAATGGAAATCAAATGGATATTGTGCTCTTGTATCATCATTGGAGTCATATGTGAATACAATCGCATCATCCGTTACCTTACCATCAAGATCGGCATAACGGATCAAGCCATGATTTTTCATGGAGTAGGTCTTACCGTCAATTTCATAACTTCCTGTATGTGTGCTTCCGATGATTGGGAATAAAGTAGGGTTCTTTCCGCTCCATCCTTCATCGCCCTGATACATCAATTCCACATTTTTTTCTTTATCGAAAAAATGCTGAATCTCACCTGCTCTGGCAACACATTCTAATTTCATCTTTTCATTTTCTAAAACAAAAGCCATGATCTTACCTCCTTGCATAAACCTTGTTTTAATATGTAAACCGTTTCTTTATGCTTCTATTGTACTTTTTTTTATAGGTATCTGCCATATAAAAAAAGAGGTTTTCACCCAATGTCATTCAGTTAAGAGTGAGGACATATCAAGGTAATCAC
>CACYBS010000134.1 GCA_902772725.1 Erysipelothrix rhusiopathiae | reverse complement strand
TTGCAGAAACTGTCGAATATCATCGCATGGAACCTGTGGCAGATGGATGGTCTAAAAGATACGGTTCCGTTGGGAAGTCCGTATGTGAAACACCGCCAACTAACAATATTCGACTTTTTGGATGTTCCGGAAGAAAAGATGGATGTGGCTCTTCCGTGTAAGATTTATGACTGGCGTGCAAAGCATTCCTTGTTATTTAAAGATTTGAAAGGGGAATGAAGAGAAAAATGAGCAAGAAAATGTTTGATTTTGTGATTGGAAATCCTCCATACCAGAATGAATTAGTAGGAGATAGTAATACCGCAACTCCTGTTTATAATACATTTATGGATGCAGTGTACAATATATCTGAAAAAACAATTTTGATAACTCCTGCAAGATTTTTATTCAACGCAGGTTATACTCCAAAAACGTGGAATAAGAAGATGTTAAATGATGAACATTTGAAAGTGCTTTATTATGAACCAGATTCGGCAAATGTTTTTCAAGGAGTTGATATAAAGGGAGGGGTTGCGATCACTTATCGTGATATACGAAAGGATTTTGGTCCAATACGTATATTTACAAGATTTAAGGAAATGAACGATATCTTAAAAAAAGTAATAGATGATGTTTCTTTTAAAAGCATCACAGATATAGTAGTTACAAGTTTTGCTTATCACTACACAAATAAGATGTATGAAGAAAACCCAAATTTAGATGGTCGCGCCAGTAAAGGGCATAAATATGATATACAGTCAAATGCGTTTACAGTGTATTCAGAAATATTTTATGATGATATTCCAAAGAATGGTGAATACATCCGTATTTTAGGAAGAGAAGGAAGTAAACGTTGTTGGAAGTATATTAAAAAGAGTTATGTTACTGATGTAATTAATTTAGATGCATATAAGGCTTTTTTCGCTAAAGCAACAGGAACGGGGCAATTTGGAGAGACTTTACCAGATGCAATTATGGGAAGCATTGGCGATGGTGCAACTGTAACATTTATGAGCATAGGAAATTTTAAAACTGAGATAGAATCTGAAAACTGTGTCAAATATACTAAAACCAAATTTGCAAGAGCCCTTCTTGGTGTCTTAAAAGTAACTCAAGATAATACCCCATCGAAGTGGAAATACGTTCCCCTTCAGGACTTCACTCCTTCATCCGACATTGACTGGTCACAGCCCATTCATATTATCGACCAACAGTTATACAGGAAATACCGTCTCACGAAAGAAGAGATTGATTTCATCGAAACTAACGTAAAGGAGATGGTATAACATGGCAACACAGATTAATATCCAGACTGCACAGAAGACTGTGCCTATGATCTACGCCTACACCACTCCAGAGATCCATCGTCATGATGGTTGGACAAAGATTGGCTATACCGAACAAGACGTAGATAAGCGTCTTGCCCAGCAGGCACATACCATTGATGTGCAGTATAAAGAGGAGTGGCGTGGCAGCGCTATCTTTGACGACGGTTCAGGAGATACCTTTACGGATAAGGATTTTCATCGTTATCTTCGTAAGAATGACATCAATCAGGAGCCGGGAAAGAACAATGAGTGGTTTGAAATCTCAGGTCAGGCATCCCGATTGATGTTCTATGATTTCAAGGCCAACAGAGGAGTGCTGCAGAAGTTATCCTCCGTTATTCCGTATGAACTGAGACGAGAGCAGAAAGAAGCCGTAGATAAAGCGAAGGATTACTTCGCAATGCATGAACACGGAGAGTTCCTCTGGAATTGTAAGCCTCGTTTTGGAAAGACATTATCCGTTTATGACCTGTGTAAGAAGATGGATGTCAAGCGGGTTCTGATAGTGACCAACAGACCTGCAATCGCCAACTCATGGTATGAAGATTATGCTAAGTTCATCGGGCGGGAAGCAGGATATTTCTTTGTGTCCGGTGTTGACGGAATCAAAGACCGTCCACTGGTTATTACTATGAAAACGTACAAAGATGACGTAAAATCCCGAAAAGATAAGGGTTGGGAGCCTATGAAGATAATCTGCTTCATGTCCTTACAGGACTTGAAAGGTTCCAAGTATTTTGGCGGTAATTTTGAGAAGCATCGTTATGTAGCGAATGCCAAGTGGGATCTTCTAGTGATTGATGAGGCGCACGAAGGTGTAGATACCTATAAGACGGACGTGGCATTTGACCATATAAAACGGAAGTATACTCTACATCTTTCCGGTACGCCTTTCAAAGCATTGGCGAACGATAAGTTTGAGTCTCGGGCTATTTATAACTGGACTTATGCCGATGAACAGAAAGCCAAACGTGACTGGGTGGATGTTCCGGGAACAGATAACCCTTACGGTAAGTTGCCACAGCTCAACATGTTCACATACCAGATGAGTGAGATTATCAGGGGTGAATTACAGCAAGGTGTGGACATCGATGGGGATGAAGTAGACTATACTTTTGACCTGAATGAGTTTTTTGCCACGACAGACAAGGGGCGGTTCGTACATAATGAGTCTGTCAATAAGTTCTTGGATGCTATGACATCACAGAAGAAATTTCCTTTTTCTACAGATGATTTGAGGGATGAACTGAAGCATACCCTTTGGTTATTAAATAGAGTAGACAGTGCAAAGGCACTGGCAAAGAAACTGAAAGCACATCCTGTTTTTAAGGATTATGAAGTGATCCTTGCTGCCGGTGACGGAAAGATGGATGAAGAGAGAGAAACGGCGAAAGCCTTTGACCGTGTCACCAAAGCAATCAGTAAGTACGATAAGACAATCACATTAAGCGTAGGACAGTTGACAACAGGTGTTACTATTCCCGAATGGACAGCCGTGATGATCCTGTCCAGTATCAAGTCTCCTGCTCTGTATATGCAGGCTGCTTTCCGGGCACAGAACCCCTGTATGTTTACCAACGGTAAAGAGTATTTCCGCAAAAAGAATGCCTATGTTTTTGACTTCGATCCGGCACGGACGCTGATTGTCTATGAACAGTTTGCCAATGATCTTTCTGCTGATACTTCATCAGGAAAGGGTGACAGCGATACCCGTAAGAAACATATCAGAGAACTGCTCAACTTCTTTCCCGTTATCGGTGAAGATGCAGACGGGGAAATGGTAGAACTGGATGCAGAGAAGGTTCTTTCCATTCCTCGGAAGATTAAGTCACAGGAGGTCGTAAAGCGTGGATTCATGTGCGATTTCCTTTTCCAAAATATCTCTAATGTCTTCCATGCTCCGCAGGAGGTTCTGGATATCCTCGGAACCATGGAACCGGTGAAGGATCCAGGAGATCTTCGTGTAACCACGGAGTCGGGAACGGAATTGGGCATCAATGATGACGGTGAAGTGGAAGTGCCTGAAGAGATGGTCATCGGAACGGCTACAGATCTGTTCGGGGGGAAGGTATTTTCCGATACGATAGACAGTTTTGAAGAAGTTCTGAAAGACTATCAGGAAGAATACACAGCAGATGAAACGGATGCATATCTTGATAAGTTAAAGAAATCATTCCATAAGACGGTTACAAATAAAGTAATGGATGTTGCATCGGATAATTACGGAAAAGACCTGTCTAAATCCACGAAGAACGGTCTGGAACGTAAAATGAATGCGGATGCTGACAACCTCCTGCATCGTGCCGTTGGCGATCTGAAAATCCAGCAGAGCACACTGGAGGCCGATAGAGAAGCAGAACTTGACCGTGCTGCGGATAAAGACAGGGATGCGATCAATAAGAAGTACGATGAGAAGAAGAAAGAGATTGTTGAGGAGTTCAAACAGACGCTGAACGATTCTGTAGAAGAGATCGTGAAGAAAGCCGGGGAAGACGTTGTAAGAAGTGTTGAGACTGACAAGCGGGAACAGAAGAAGAGGACGATTGAAGATAATATCCGTGACCATTTAAGAGGCTTCTCACGGACGATACCTTCCTTCCTGATGGCTTACGGGGAAGAGAATAATGTAACCCTTGCCACTTTTGATAAGATTATTCCTGCGGATGTCTTCAAAGAGGTTACAAGTATCAGCCTGGATAACTTTATCTTCTTGCGTGACGGCGGACCTTTTATTAACAGTGAGACTGGAGAAGAAGAATTCTTTAAAGGCCATCTCTTTGATCCGGTTGTGTTTGATGATTCTGTGAAGGAATTTTTAGGATTGAAAATCAAACTGGCAGATTATTTTGATGAAGCCAATAAAGAAGATATCTTCGATTATATCCCACCACAGAAAACAAATCAGATCTTCACACCAAAGAGGGTTGTGAAGGATATGATCGACCGTCTGGAAGCAGAGAATCCAGGGTGCTTTGATGATGATACGAAAACTTTTGCTGACCTTTATATGAAGTCAGGTATGTATATCACTGAGATAGTTAAACGATTATATAACTCCCCAAACATGAAGTCCCTTTATCCAGATGAAAAGGACCGATTGAACCACATTTTTGCGAAACAAGTTTATGGTCTTGCTCCTACAGAGATTATCTATCGAATCTGCCTGTCTTATATACTAGGGTTTAGTGAAGAAATAACAATAGAAAAGCATAACATTAAATTATGTGATGCATTAATATATGCTAAAGAAGGTACTCTCAATAGAGAATTGGTGAAACTATTTGGGGAGGACCAATAAATAAAGGCTGACAACAAATGACACTGCTATTATCGATTATTATCCAGAGTAATATAAAAAAGGTTGGATGGATTATATAAATACACGTTTATCTATATAGTTCTCAAATGATAAAAAGCACATCTATAATTACAAGGAGAATCTTTACATGGGTTTAGTAGAAGCAAAATGCACAAACTGTGGCGCAACATTATCAGTCAACAGAAATGTCGATGTAATGAACTGTCCATATTGTGGTTCAGAATTCATCGTTGAAAAAGCAATTCAGAATTTCAATAATGTATATAATATTACAAATCAGATTGCTATAGATAAAGTTTTTATTAAAGATTCTAGTAATAGCTCAGATTTTATAATAAAAAACAATTCTATAGTCGGTTATCAAGGTAGGGATAAACATGTAATAATTCCAAATGGTGTTATTGAAATAGAAGGACTATACAAAGAAGGAGCATATTTAAGTGATTATTATAATCCATTTATAGAAGTAGTGGAATTACCTCCATCGGTGAAAAAAGTGAATTTTTCTGGACTTAAAAGCTTAAAGAAAGTATTTCCTTTAAATAATATAATTGAAGTAAAAAGTAGCGGATTTGAGGGTACTATGGTTGAAGAATTGGATCTATCTAATGTAAAGAAAATAGGCTATGGTGCATTTCTATTTTGTAAAGAGTTAAAAATATTAAAAGTATCAAGAGAAGCATTTGAAAGTACAACCTCATCTTGGACATCTCACTATAACTATGATAATTATTGTGACAAATTAGAAAAGTTTTATATTGATGGAGTATTAATTACACCTGACATGCCTGAAGCACATAGCATTGCGATTTCTAAAACGCCAATTTATAACAAAGCTGACCAAATTATTAAAGAAAACTGGATTAAAGCAGGAAAGTGTAAATTTTGTGGTGGCGAGTTAAAAGGATTGTTTACCAAAATATGTAAAAAATGTAATAAAAAACAAAACTAATAACTACCTTTTAAAGTTAAACCCCCCCCTATCTGAATAAACTTTACTGATGCTACAACAGGGGGCTCTCCATAGTAAGGATTTAGTATAGAGAACCCCCCTTTAACATTGATTATAAGATTAAAACTGTATTAAGCAAACAATTAATCTAACCTTCAATAGACCCCATTCCCTTTTGATTT
>CACYBS010000133.1 GCA_902772725.1 Erysipelothrix rhusiopathiae | reverse complement strand
AGCAATGCCTGAATAGCTCAGTCGGTAGAGCATCCGGCTGTTAACCGGCAGGTCACAAGTTCGAGTCTTGTTTCAGGCGCCATTGCATATAACGCATGAGAAATCATGCGTTTTTTTATTTCTCTTTATTCTAATTATGTTATGCTTAGATTAGAACATTAGGAGTTACACTATGACAAAGTCAATTTACCAAAATATTATAGAACATATGGAGAACGGAGTATTGAGATCTGATTTTTCCATTGAAAATATTGATAATGGAATCCCCTATGCACCCGGTGCTATGGATGGCATCTATATGTACCATATGGCGCATTCCGGACTAAATGCTCAAACCGCAAAAGATATGATAACAGCTATTAAAACGGCAGCAGGGAAAGATTTCGTAAAGGCAGATGAGCTTTTCTTTGATTTAACTGAGAAAAAGCGTGCGATTCAATTAGTTGATCCGCTTTTGCAGTATATTGACCGCCATATTGAATCCTTAGATGCCGATTATTTATTCCGATGTGCTCTTCATTTGATTCTGCATTCTACTCACATTGAATGTGTCAAGATCGGCTTAGAAATCTTAGAACTGTATCGCTATGGAGATAAGATTTGTGAAGTTGTTCGAAGACTGGGATGTTACGATGAATTTACTATCTTCTCTTGTTGGAATATGCGTAAATGGGAACATGGAAATGATGAAATCTTTGCCCTTGCCCAAGAAGTGAAAGGCTGGGGCAGAATCCATGCCGTTGATCTTCTGGAACCCTCTAACAATGAGATCCGTCAATGGCTGTTGATGGAAGGAACAAAGAATACGGTTTTAAACAGCTATTCTTCCCTTACCTGCTGGACGAAGTCCGAAGCTGAAAAAATATTATTCAACCATCCCGTTCAAAAAGAATTTGAAGGTATTACCACATTAATCGAAGGAATGCTCGATGAAGGCCCTGTAAAAGGCATTTCCGGGCTGGAAAACGCCCAACAGATACTTTTACACTATCTTACAATTTCTTCAAATTATGAACATTCTACGCGGTTTTATAAGCTTGTTATGTCTATAAAAACATGGGCAGAGAATCAATATCCTTCCATCACGGAAGCATGTGATGATATCCTTCATTCTCCTGAATATAATCAATATGTTCAAAATAAAGATGTCGAACAATAAAAACACAATTGCGGAATTAATATCCCAAAAGGATGGTTCAGCTTCCGACAGACATAAATTATTACGAAAACTCACCTGTTTTTGATTACAGGTGAGTAATGTTTATTATCGATTTACGATTGGCAATACAATATGGGATGGATGTTCCCGGTCATGATAAAGAACATTATTCGCCTTCTGATATTCTTCTTCTGTTTCAAAGAAGATATTTCCTCCCGTATTGGAGTTTCTGTTGAAACGAGGAAAATTACAGCTGGAAACAGATACACGAATGCGGTGTCCTTTTAAGAAGGTATTCGCCGTAGCGGCCACATCCACTGTAATTTCATAGATTTTTCCCGGTTCCATCAATTCTGTTTTTTCCATGGAATTACGATATCGCATTCTAAGAATACCATCGGATAATAGGCGGGAAACCCCGTCCTCATCCACATCAGTAATCTTAACAGTGAAATCTGTATCTAAACAATCCGAAGATACGAACAGATTTGCCTTCAACCAGCCGACAACACATAAATCTTCTGTTAACGGTTCTGTTTCAAATACCAGTACGTCTTCCCTTTGTTCTGCCGGTCTTTGATTTCTTGGACCCATTGCGCCATCCCCCGGTAAAATAACCTGTCCACCAATGGTAGGTACCGGATCTAACGGATCAAATACATACAAATCGCTTTTTTCTACTTCCGGCTTTTCTGTGGAAAGCGTACCATTTACTGTTTTGGCAGTGCCATCGCTGTGGAAATAATATGAAACATATTCTGTATCCGGCAGTGGCCAATCGCTCTCCTCCAGCCATCTGTTTTCTCCCATCAAGAATACTTTGACCGGCTTTTCCGCATCAAATTTCATCGGTTTTCCTTTCAGCCAATGATCATACCAATCAATCTTTAATTGAATCAAATCAATCGCTTCATCGCTGGCAGTCGGTCCAAAATCAAATTCATTCAATTTTCCGGAAAAGTCCATATGTGTCCATGGTCCCATGATGACTCTGGTATATTTTTGAGCATCTTTAGAGCCACCGTGATCTCTCATACCACGATAGTTTCGTAATGTACTCGGTACAAAAATATCATACCAGCCACTGATATTTAGAGCCGGAGCCACAATATCCGGATAATGAAGCTTTGGCGAAAACTGTTTCCAATAATCATCAAATACAGAATGATTCATCCAATCCAGATAATACTTTGCGTATTTCGATACTGCAGGCTCATCAGCCAGAGGAATCTTATTTAAACAGTTATATACTTCAGGAGCTTCAACATCGACAACTTCTCCTGCCTCTTTTGCCCGACGCATAATATCAGGAATGATAGAGGCACATGTCCAGCGAAGATCATGTAATACCTTAGCACCGCCCTGGTAGGCTGAACCGTCAAACATATCATCAAACGTGATAACAGGAACCATTGCTTCCAGTCCTTTCGGGGTACTCATAGCCGGAAGCCATTGGGTTCCTCCATGATAAGAGCCGCCAAAAGTTCCCAGATGTCCATTACACCAAGGCTGTTGTAATACCCATTCATATAATGTCAATCCATCTTCTGCTTCATGAACATAAGGCTCAAATATACCTTCGGATGCATAACGGCCGCGAACATCCTGAGATACTACAATATACTCGGCATTGACGTACGCTTCTATTTCAGCCTGATCCATATCCCGATCTTTGTCGTATGGAGTACGTTTAATTAATACCGGTAAAACGGAATCCTCTTTTGGTAAATACACATCTGTGGCAGGTTGTACACCATCTTTCATAGGTACCATAACATTGTGATACTTGATCATATTGTACATTCTTTCCACCTTTAGTGATTCTGATTATTAGATTGAATAATTTCGGTTAATTTAATATCCGGATGGCGATACCGCGCAGCAGGGTTTCTTTCCTTTACTTCGACATATCCAATTGCCTTTTGCGGACAGGCTTGAATGCATGCCATACAGCCAACACAATTTGTGATATCGTAACAAGCTTTGCCATCTTGAACCCGAATACATCCTCTTGGACAGACTCTGCTGCAGATGCCGCATCCAATACATTTATCCGAGACACTGTATTTTGGCTGTTTTAGCTTAGCGCTAAAATCAGCGGAATGGGCCTTATAATCGTTGTAGAAATCAATTTCTTCCTTTTCTGCCGGCTGGATATAGCTTTTTCTTGAATCAATATCCTTTTTGATGGAAGCTAAATGCTCATCCACCTTTTTTTCTTCCGTAAGCTGTCTTTGTTCATCCATGTCAAATACGGGAAGCGCATTATCATGCATAATAATCGTATTGTAGTAATCAACATGTCTTCCGACTTTTTCAAGCATTTCTGTATTGCGGACAGCACTGCCTCCGTGATGCATCCCATATGTCATCACAATAAAGAAATAATCCGTTTCAAATTGAGAATTCAAAATGAAGTCTCTTACAATATCCGGTAAATCAAATTCGTAAAGCGGACAAACAATTCCGATCTTGTCGGCTTTATAGTGCCTATTTTCTTTATATTGTTCCTGGGGAATGCTGTAAAGTTCTGTGTCTAAATGTTTTGCGGCATAAAGACTGTTTCCGGTTGCGGTAAAATAGAAAATCATGATGTCTCCCTTTTATCTGCACGAAAGAATAATCTCACAAATCTCATCTCTTGAAAGCTGACGCACATTGGTTGTGGATACATTACAAGTCTCAGATACAGCTTTCGCAATTTCTTCCGTTACTTCGATATTAGCTTGAGAGAAAGTTGTTGGAAGTTGAAGACAATGAATGAATTCACGTAATCTTTGTATACCCTCTTTGGCGATTTCAATCTGTGTTTTGCCTTCCGGATTTACTTCCATCACATTGGTCGCAAAGCGGGCAAATACTTCCGGTCCATCTTCTACGATATGGTCATAATATACCGGCTGCAATATCGCAAGCTGTGTACCATGAGTCGCATGGGTATAGGCTCCTAACATATTCTCCATTCCATGGGCCTGGAAGTCCCCGGGTTTACCCATATAAAAGCTGAATGACTGAATTAAAGAAGAATCCCACATTAAATTGGAACGAATTTCCATACTATCCGGGTTTTTCATCAACGCTTTACCGTTACGGATGATATTTTTCATCAAGCTTTCGTTGATTTCATCCCATACATTGGTTCCCTGTCCAAAATAAGATTCCATACAATGGCTCAAAGAATCGTATACACCCGGTGTAAATATGCGTAAAGGAATAGACATCAGATAAGAAGGATCTTCGATCACAAAGTCTGCATAAGGTCCTGTAAAGGTCTTCTTTTCATGAAGAGCTTCATTGGTGCAGGCACCTAAATGATCCATTTCAGCTCCGGCACCGGAAATGGTAAGTACCACCGCATATTTTCCCATTTCTTCAGGAATATGGCCTTTCACCATTTCTTCTTCCCAGATATCACCATCAATTTTGGCACCGGCTGCCATAATCTTCGTGCTGTCAACGACTGAGCCGCCACCAAGTGCAATCATTAAATCAATATTCTCTTTTTTATATAATGCGATACCTTCCTGAATTTTCTGATAAGATGGGCTGGAAGCAACACCGCCGAACTCAAATACGGTTTTTCCGCATTGTTCCAAAGTGGTTTTCAACTCATCTAAAACACCATTGCGTTTTACGGAGCCGCCTCCGTAAACGATCATGACATTATCTCCATACTTCTTCATTTCCTGAGGTAGATATTTTTTCACACCGCCTTGTTCAAAATATACTTTTACCGGCATATGATATATAAAGTTCTGCATATTCTATATTCTCCTTTATTCAATTAGAGTATACAAAATCCCAAAACATTAGTGAAATACCCATAACAAATCACTTGTCATGCGTATTTTGTATGTCAAACCATGACAAAAATTCCTGCATTACCGGATTATATACCGGACTTGTTCTCCATATCATGGATGATGAAGCTGTCTTTTTCGGATAAAAAGGAATAAATACAACATTGGTTCCGACATATTTTATTGTCTCAAGGCAGATGGTAACCCAATCGCTGATTTCAGTTAAGATCATCACATTGCGAAGTAATGTATATGTGCCCGCAACGTGCTGGGAAGGGCCGATCCACTCACGGATATCATTTCTTAACCGGCTGTTATCCGGAACCAGCAGCTTTTCATTTTGCAGGTCTTTCGCGCTCACATAGGCTTTATCAGCCAGCCGATGGTTCTTATTTACAAGAATCCCCCATGATTGGGATATATCAAAATGTAATACCTCGTATTTTGTCGTATCGGCTGACTGTACAAAAAAGCCGATATCCGCAATACCTTTGTCAATCGCATCGCAAATCTGTTCTGCATTCCCGGAGTAAATATGAAATATGACTTTAGGATGTTGATTGTGGAAATCGCGAATTTTCCCGGCGATCATATCAAACGATTCAATTTCCCCGGCGGCAATGGTTAACTCCCCTTCCAGCTCATTATCTTCCTGTTGATTGGTCTTAGCTTTTGTATACAAGTTAAGAATATCCTTTGCGGTTTGTCTAAATATCATTCCCTCTTCGGTTAGAATGATTTTTTTATTGGTTCGGATGAATAATTGTTTGCCAAGTTCATTCTCCAATTCTTTCATCTGCCGTGAGATTGTTGGCTGGGTAACGTGTAAGATTTCGGCCGCATGAGAAATATTTTCCTCATCGGCAACTGTAAGAAAATATTCCAATACTCTTAGATCCATGATGATTTCCCTCTGATTATTTTAGGCTGTCTAAAGGAATCTGCCACAAATCCCAGGATCCATCCTGATGAATCGTAATCAGTTCTCCTCCTCTTTGTGCCGTCTGTTTTCCAATACCCGGCATGACAAGATAGTCAATACTCATACCATAGGTCAAGCGTACTCCCTGATATTCCAGTGACATGTTGTTGTAGTGGTCATGACCGCAGAACATCGCCTCACCACCGATCTCTTTTGCCGTATCAAACAGCTTGCTTGGATAATCCGAGCAGCAGATCTTATCGATTGCGGTTTCGTTATTTTCACCAAAGTAATACGTTACTTCATCACTGCTTTTTTCATACAGCTCATAAGCAGTTCGATATTGCTGCAAAGGTATATGAAAGAACAACATCGAAGGTACGGTATGCCCGGCTTCTTCATTCATGCGCTCTACTTCATCAGCATACCAGTTTACCTGGTCATCATGAATATAGTCATACACATTGATGCCTTCTCCTGTATAGGCATTGGAATCAATCAAAAACAAGCCTGTATTTAAGCTTCCGTCGCTGTTTTTTAACTCAATCAGCTGATTATTCCGTCCTGTTACATCCGGCTGTACATACGGATACAATAAGTTTCCCGAAGTTTTATAGGATAAAGACATAAACACACTGTTGAGTTCTTCCTTATCTAAAGAAGCCATACTTTCCGTATCGTGGTTTCCATAGGTAAATGCCCATGGAATTCCGACATTACGCATAAAAGACGCAAATTGATAAATCGGCGCGGAATTATTAAAAGACAGAGACATTACACCTAACGGGAAACACAAATCCCCTGTCACAATCACTAAATCCGGATGACTGTTTTCAATCAATTTATAACATGCTTCCAAGGCCTGATGATCTTCTAAATAAGAGAAAAAGCTGCCGCCTAAATGGATATCGGTTAAATGCAGGATCTTAAAATCTTCATCCATGGAAGTGATGGTATAAGTGCCGGTCTTATCATCGTATGCGATTTGGTCTTCGGTATATTCAACAACCGGAACTGCATTGATATATGGCTGCGTATAATAGGTATCTCTGCTCATAAACGCAAAGCCTCCTACCGCAAGAGCCAGTACCAGGACAAGGACAACATGTGATTTATTAAATGCGATGTTTCGATAAGTAACCTGACGTCGCCAAGTAAAATCATAAATCAAAATGATAATCACAAAGATGATACCGGCAATCAAAAAGATGTTCGCAGGATATACGATATATTTCCTCATATAAATGGCTACTGCTGAAACAACAACCCAATACACGATTGAAAAAGCAGTAATTGCGTTGGCATGATGGAGTAAACGATTATGATTTGGAAAACCGATTCGGTTTTGAAATATGCGAATCATCATCGTATCGCTGATCAAAAGAAATAAAGGAACCTGTACATAGATTAAATTGGTTACAATGTTTTCAAAAAGTTCTGCCAATTTAGAATTCCCAAAGAAATAGAAACTTAATTGAAAACCGATAAAGCAGGCTAATGCACCAAAAAAGAGTGCTATGGAATTCAACAGATATTTTGTATATTGATCCGCCTTGGATCGGATATATGTGAAATTCTCATATGAGAATCGATCATGTTTATGCTGATTTTCGACTTTTCTTACCCAATGCATCAGAAATAGAATCACAGCCAAAACTACAATACACAATCCTAAGGTATAGAAAAACTCATTGGATTTGGCAATGGCGTTAAAAATCGTCCATATAATTTCTAACAGGAGAAAGGCATACAATCCGGAGATCAAATAAATCCGACGGCGCTGGGCGGATAACTCTTTCTCAAAATCCTGAATATCGCGCAGGTTTTCTTTACTTTGCCATTTTTGGGCATCTTCTGATGTATAACCACCAAGTTGGGCCAGCTTTTCATAGGTTCCGTAGTTTTGAGCAAGCTCATCCGGACCGGCATCCGGCGCTTGTTCTTCCAATTTTTTTGCAATTTTTATGCGGGCATCCGCAGCCTCATCGCTGTAAGGCAGATTATCAAAAAACATGGAAATCCATTGTTGAATACGACGATTCATAATCCAAAACTCCCTTCAATTCTGAATGATTTGTTCATATTCTATATTATAATGTTTTACGTTTTTTAAATCTACTAAACAAAAAAAACTCCGAAATATCGGAGTATCAACAATTTCTAACATACGCTTTTATAAAAACAATTTCTGATTGATCTTCTAAGGGCCGTATCGTATATTTTCCGGCCAAGCTCGGTATGATAAAGGTTTCCGCATAATGTACTACATAAGGCTCAAATTGATGATCCACACTTTCAATCACAGCTGACTTTCCATCCACTAAATTACACATATGAGATCCTTCGGCTGCATCATGATAAGTAATCTCCTTACTGATAAAGCGCCTTGTTTCAATAAATTCTAATTCATGCAGACCTGTTCTTTCTTCCTTTGTGTTTTCCGTTTGATTTAAAACTGTAACCGCATTGACCAGATTCTCTTTTACCCATTCTGTCGTTCGATTCCATTGGATGTTCTTTAATCCATCTTCGATATGGATCGGTCTCGGTCTTCCATCTAATCCTACTCGATCCCAATCCCAAAGTTTAAAGGTGAATATATAAGGCGTTGCACTGATTTCCAACACCATAGCATCTTTCCCGGAACAATGAACAGTTCCGGCCGGAATCAAAAAATAATCGTGTTTTTTACAGGGAAAGAAATTCACATATTTTTCGGCCGGAAAAGAGATATTTCCCTTTTGGGCTTCATATAAATCTTCTTCCATTTTCTTAGCATCGATATCTTCCTTCAAACCCAGATACACGCCGGCATTTTCTTTGGCATCTAAAAGATAATAACTTTCATCCTGGGTATATGTCATACCGTAGTGGGAACGGATATATTCTGTCATCGGATGTACCTGCAAAGATAAATTCTGTCCTGACATCGTATCGAGAAAATCAAAGCGAATTGGAAATTCTGCCCCAAACCGGCAGTAATTTTTCATCCCCAGTAATTCAATCGGGCAATATAAAACCAAATCCATGGCCGGAATCTCAATACGAATATCATCGAAGCGAAGATACAGACTGTTTTCTTCGGGAACACCATCAAAGCTCCAGGCATAATTTGTCCGATCTTTCGGTAGATCACAGACTTCCTTCATCCATTGTCCGCCCCATACACCGGGATCAAAATAAGGAACTAAGCGAAACGGTTGTTTTACAATCTGTTTCAAACCGTTACGAAGAGCTTCTCCCGATACCAATTTAGGATGCCCTTTTTGATTGGAATCCAAAAACCAGTCAATCTGTTCAAAGATTTCCATCTTCCTTTTATCGGCGATTCGCCACTCCACAAAGAAGCCCCGTTTGATTTTCCTTAGAACGTCTTCATCATAGTTTTTCTGCTTAAAATTCGGCATTCCGGCTCGATATCTTAACTGGATCTCCCAGCGTGCTAAATCACAGTAGATCATGGTATCTGCCTTATGGATAAGACCGGCACTAACGCCATAGATCAAGATTTTTCCCTGGCTGGGAAGATTCTTTTGAATCCGATCTAGTGAATCCATATCTATAAAATCTTCCATCCGGCCATAATACATGACCCCTCTTACGCGGTCACCCGTTAAATGGGAGGCCATCATCTGAGTTAATGTATCCCCATCCCAGAAGATATCTTCGCTGTTGATCAACACATCTGGTTTATATTGATTTTTGACAAGAGACAATATTTCATCGTCTACACCCGGATAACACTCCACAACTAAAATATGATTCTTCTTAGTGCTTAACGATCTAAAAAAATCTAAGAATTCAATGCCTTCAAAGGCTTCTTTCTTTTCTGTCTTGATGATTGTTTCGGGGTATTTATCATAATTTGTTTCCATGACCCACCTCTATTTCCACAATAAAAAAAGAAAAGGCCACCGTAAAGTGACCTTTGTCATGTTATCTATTCGCCTGAGTAAAATTCGGTTACCGTTTCGTTGGTTTGAATCAAAATCGTATGCTGGTCAAACTCTTTTAACAGCTCATCCGCTGCCTCTTTGACATGCTCCATATCCGTATCGCTTAAGTAGATTACTAAAGAATTTTCATGATCGTATGTACCATCATCTTCTGTCCATCCACCTAACGCATTTTGAATGGTATAGCCGGAAAAATGGCGAACCAAAATTGTTTCTAATAAATCCTTTGCCTGTGCATCGGTAAATTCTGTTCCATCTTCATTTTTATCCGGAAGTCCTAAATACATAACATATTGAACATCCTTCTGTTCTGTCGGTGAGGGTTGGTTTCCTTTCACAAAGGCAATCCCGGACATGATGACCGCAATCAGAGATAGAATACTTGAAATTAGCGCAAATTTGTCTTTCATTTAAATGCTCCTTTACATTAAGAAAATAGTATCGGAAATGAAGATTGAAATCAACGAAAAAACTTCCGCAAAAGCGGAAGTTATATTTAATTATAGAGCCAGTGCTGCAGCAAGTCCTGCTTCGGTAGCCTTATTGGCAGGGCCGACACTATTGGCATCTCCGACTACATAAACTTCTTTACAGATCTTTCTAGCTGCTTCTTCTAATGGATTGTAGGATTTAACACCCATGGCAAGTACAATCGTATCAAATCCACCGATTGATTTCTGTTCACCGTATTGTTCGTAAATTACGCCGTCTTCATTAAATTTTTTCACGGTCGCATTTACAATCTTCTGAATGCCTCTTTCAGCCAAACGTGGCATCATGAACGCACGCGGTGTCGGCATTTCATCTAAGGCAATATCTTCTCTCATTTCCAGAATAGTAACAGCTTTTCCGTGTTCTCCCATAAAGTCAGCCGTTTCAACACCGGTCATACCGCCGCCGATTACTAAGACTTTAGCACCCGGATTCACGTTGCCATCAAGAATCTCCTGAGCGGTGGTAACTCTTGGTCCATTGATACCTTCAATTGGAGGACATGCCGGTGTACCACCGGTTGCCAAAACAATCGCATCCGGTTTACATTCTTTTAAGAAGTCCTCTGTCACTTCGGTATTGAGCATGCACTTAACACCGAATTTTTTGCACATCGTCAAATAATATTTAATAGCGGTTGCGATATCCTGCTTGGTAGGAGGAATCGATGCCAATCTAAACTGACCGCCAAAATGACCGCTCTTTTCTACCAGCGTTACATCGTGGCCCTTTTTAGCCGCGTTCCATGCAGCCATCAGACCGGATGGACCTGCACCTACCACAACAACTTTTTTCTTGTTTTGAGCAGGAGATAAGTCATATTCAAATTCATGTCCGGTAACCGGATTGATTAAGCAGGATACTTTTCCGGCCGCATTCAGATAGCCAAGGCAGGATTGTGTACATCCGATACAAGGCGCAATTTCATCTGTTTTTCCTTCTTTTACAAGATTAGGGATGTTTGGAGCTGCGATAGAAGCGCGTCCAAAGGAAATGAAATCAGCACATCCGTTACGTAAAGAACCTTCTGCGGAGAATGGTGAATATCTACCTACCGAGATAACCGGAATATTAACGGCTTCCTTAATAACCTTTGTTGGGAATTGGTTAAATCCCTGCGGCATTTCCGGAGATGCCGACATATAATGCATGCTGGCATAAGTCATGATTGAAATATGGATCGCATCTGCGCCTTCCTCTTCGGCCATTCTTGCCACATTGCAGGACTCTTCCAAAGTACGTCCGCCGTGAACCTTTTCATCCCATCCAAAACGGAAAGTCATCACAAAATCATTGCCGACTTTTTTACGGATATTTCTAAAGATCTCACGCGGGAATTTCATACGTCCTTCAAAGTCGCCGCCAAATTCATCATAACGCTTATTGGCATGCGGTGACATAAACTGGGCAATTAAGTAACCATGGGCACCATGTACCTCAACGCCATCCGCACCGGCTTTTTTTGCACGCACGGCTGCATCGCCGAATTGATCAATGATTTCCCAAACTCTTTCATTGGACATTTCATCCGGAATCACATTGAGTGCCGGACAGGCAACCTTAGAAGGTGCTTCCGGTGTCATATTGAAAATATAAGGAGGAGCTGTCTGACGACCGCAGTGATGCAGCTGAATCAGCACTTTAGCACCTGCTTCATGAATAGCATCCATCAGTTTTGAGAAGCCTTCAATCTGCTCATCTTTCCATAAGCCTACTTCATTTAACACAGCTTTACCATGTGGATCGATGGCGGTAACTTCTATGATAATTAATCCAAATCCACCGGCTGCTCTTGCTCTGTAGTATTCAATCATCTGATCGGTAACCATACCTTCGTATGTACCGAAGTTGGTTCCCATAGGCGGTACTACAAAACGGTTTTTTAATTCCATGGAACCGATTTTTCCCGGTTCTAATAATTTTGTGAATTGCATGATAGTCTCCTTTTCTGTTTATCCTATTTAAAAATATTGTAAACTATCGAAACAACATCCTAAACAAAGAGACTTTATCCGTTAAAAAGGGCAAAAAAACGACTGATTAAACCAGTCGTTATACACTTCTTCCTAATTCATAAGCCTGCTTCGGATACGAAGTTCTTTTGGTCATTCCCGGTGATCCGCAGCCATATCCTAATACCATTCCCATATCTCTGAAGTTGATGTAGCGCACCAATGTTTTGTAGTGGGCGCTCAAGGCATCAAAGGTCCAATCATCCGCATTCCAGGCAACTGTTAATAAAGCGGATTTTAAATGGCGGCTGTTAAGAGAACTGTTGTAGGCACAGAAACGGTCGACAACCATTTTTAACTGGGCAGACATACCGTAGTAATAAAGCGGTGTCGCAAAGACAACCATATCGCAGGCCAACAGCTTTTTACGGATCATTTCCACATCATCTTTCTGTACACACGGTCCTTCATACCCGCATGCCACACATCCGATACATGGATGGATATTGGCATGGCATACATCAATGATTTCCACTGTATGTCCGGCCTCTTTAGCACCTTTTGAAAATTCATCAACTAAAATGCTGGTGGAGCCTTTTTTATTGGGGCTTCCCATTAATACTACAATTTTCATATTTTTTCTCCGTTGTATTCAATTTAAATAATTTGATTTTTAATAGCGGTCAACCCATGACTGCAGATCCTTTTCAGCAATATCCGGATCCATTCTGTCGCCCGCATTCCAATTGGCATCTTTTGCCAGTTTTTCAAGGTTGGAACGGGCCTGATTGATGCCGCTGCCTCCGGATGTGCAGAAAGGAATCATTGTGATACCGGAGAAATCGTAACTCTCCATAAAGGTATCAATGATGCGCGGCTCCTGTCCGTACCAGATTGGAAAACCGATATAAATCTTTGTATAGTCTTTTACATTGATCGAGTCCCCGGCAATTTCCGGGCGGGCAGATTCATCATTCTGCTCCAATGCAGAACGGCAGTTTTCATCATCATAACTTAAATCTTCTTCCGTATACGGATCTTTCGGGGTGATCTCGTAAATATCTGCACCTTCTAAATCTGCGATTCGCTCTGCCAGCTTTTTGGTGTTGCCGGTTGCGGAGAAATAAACCACCAGAATCTTTTCATCAGATTGTGAAGAAGGTTTACTTTCCGGTTTGGAGGCACAGGCACTTATCCCTGCCAGAAGACATAAACTTAATATAAAGGATAAGATTTTTTTCATAAATAGCTCCTACACCCACTTAGATGCCCAATTTTTCAGCTCGTCTTGGGATGCCCGCACATTAAAGCGCTTTCCTTCTACAACCTTTGCCCCTTTGGCAAGCGCCTGCATATTCTTAGAAGAATTGCCTAAGCCGCTGCCTCCGGATGTTGCGAACGGAACTACTGTCTTTCCGGAAAAATCATAAGCTTCCATAAAGGTATCAATAATCGATGGTTCACGATACCACCAGATTGGAAATCCTACAAATACTACATCATAGGCATCCATGTTCGCTACCTTCTCTGCGATAGCGGGACGACAATTTCTATCATTCATTTCAACAGAGGAACGGCTGTTCTTATTGTTCCAATTTAAATCTGCACTTGTATAAGGAACTTCCGGGCGAATTTCAAATAAATCTGCACTTACTGCAGATGCCAGATTGGATGCCACTCTTGCGGTGCTTCCTCCTGCACTAAAATAGGCAACTAAAACTTTACTCATTTCTTATTCCTCCTCTTCTTTATCCGGTATTACGTCATTATAGTATTCTTGTTCTGACACGGTGTCAATATAAATTCGTAAAGAAAACCGGAAAACATCAGTTTTCCAGTCTTTTCTGAAATTTCAATAAATCCTCTGTCATATCTTTTGCGACGCGTTCATCCATCATCCATTCAATCACATTGACTAATACATAAATCAACACGATGCTGAAAGCTACACCAATGATAGCCGGTATCCTATTTGGATCTTTCAAAGATTGACCGAATATGCATCCTAGTAACAATACCATCAAAAGGAACAGCTGCATGATCTTGCGAATGATGATCTGTTTAACAGATAACTCTTTTTGGGTCCGAACGACCAATATAGGTATCATCCCAATCAATCCATAAATCAACGGGTATATGAATACTTCATAGCCAAATCTCTGATCGGGCCGAAATAACAATCCTAAAATAAACATTGCCAAATTAATCAGTGTAACAGAGATAAAGAATCCTTCAAAAAAGTCTTTGATCATATCTTTCATGTTATCCTTTTTCTCCTTTCAATCTGTCTTTGATATCCGGTACATATTTACGTGAAATAATCACTTTTTCATCATTATTCAATAGACAGAGAAATCTACCGTTTAAAGCCGGTTTAATCGCATTTATTTTCATCATATTGACTAAAACGGATTTAGAAATGCGCATAAAGTGCCGATCTTCCAGCAGCTGTTCAAACTCATACAACCGCCTTCTCGATTCGTAGCAGGTTTTTTTCAAATATATGAAAGTATGCTCTTCAATCGATTCTATATAATAAATATCCGTTATCGGTATCTGGTATTGTCTTTGATCCAGATATCCCTCTACACTGCCCTGATGAAATTTCACAAAACGAACAATTTCATTGATTTTTTCATCATATTTATGGCATCCGATCTCCATATATTCTTCTTGTGTGTTTGGTATGGTCTTAACTTTTATTTCCATGAATGATCAATAACTCTCCTCTACAACGAATGTTTCCGAGTCTTTTAGAAAACAATCGTAAAATTGAAGAACAAGAGCATTTACCTTATCGATGCACTCACCCGGATCAACGGTTCCTACTCCCAGATTTTTAGCAAGAAACGGTGAGAACAATGGTAGATCGGTAAAGTTCATATGCTCTGCGCCCTTAATATACGTCTGGTAACTCTGCTTGGCATTTTCTAATATCACATTGTTGGGATACACATATCCGGCTTTTTGAGCTTCCATACGGTCTGTGTAATGTGATTGGGAATCAACAGAAAGAAGCGGTGTAGGATACGGGTTGTCATTTACCTGTATTACCCCTTCAACAACTCCTGTTTCTTCACCTAACATCGTACCATCTAAATCGATGACTGCCGAAATATCCTCTCTTCTTCCTACAGTTACCGAGGCTGCACCTCCCATAGAGTGTCCCATCAATCCAATTTTATCAAAATCAATGGCCTTAATGATTCTTTGAATGGTATTCTTTGAATCTTTATCAAAATACCAGCTATCCGACAATTGTTCCGTTTCCCCGGCTTGTTTGAGTGTATCAATCACAAAATTCATATCATCAATTCTTAATTCCATCCACTTCGAAGTGATATCGTATACATCAGCCTCTCTGCCATTGCTGCTGCCTATGGTAAGTGCATTTTGGAAGAATTCCGTGTCTACTAAAATGGTCTTTCCGGAAGAATCTTTTGTGAAAAATGAATGATATGGATGATCCAGACTGACAACCACATATCCATGACTTGCCAGTTCCATAAAGGTGGAGGCATTACTTTGATAATACCCAAAAGCTCCATGACTGAAGATAACTAACGGTAGTGAGTCCGGTGATATTGTATCCATCTTTTCCGGATAATAGAAATGAACCGGTACTTCTCGATTAGAGCCATCCTTTTCGAAGGTTTCCTTACGGTTTGGGTCGATCAGTATTGCTTCACATTCATTTACCTGATATGGACCGGTTAATTCTCTTCCGTGATAATCCGCAAATATAAAAGCCGGAACCATGGATGTAATAAAAAGCACTATACTGAAAAGTGAACTGAATATAATCGAAGATTTTTTCTTCTCCTTTGAAGAGTTACGATTGATTATCCAGAATATGAAAGCTGTGATAATTCGTATTCCTAACAAAATTGCCAATCCTTTGAAGCGGAAAGAAAAATCAATTCCGGGAAATACCAGCATTAATAGATAAATAATAATCTGTACTATGTTCACAAGCAGACGCTGCTTCGTCCAATTTCCCTTCGTTGAATTTTTTGTGAATTCAAATACGGTAAATCCGATTTCGATAATAATTAAAATAAGTAAAAGAACCAATTCCATACTACTCTCCTTCTTTCTAAGGCGAATATAGAATAGGTTCTCCTTCTAATCAATATTTGAGCAGGTAAGATGCAAAATGGGACGGTAAGATACAAAAACCGATTATTTTGTGACCAGTTTTAGAAACTTTTTATCGTTCATCTGTTCGTTTGTAAGATACTCTCCATCTTTAAATAATGCATACGTTGTGATCGGTGTCGGTGCATTTTGTGCATCCTCTTTTGAAGTTAAATGCACAGCTTTAAAAGGAATGTTATTATCTTTTGCACATTTTTCTACGATTGGTACATATTTGCCGTTAAAAGGACATTGGTTCGTATAATAGAGCACATATCCCTTTTCATCAATATGCGGATGTTTGGCGCATTTCTTAAGCTGTGGCTTCACTGCATCCTTTCCAAAAGGAAGATACCATAATTGAATGCCGTTATCTGCTTCATCCACGACTTCAAAGCCTTTATATTTCAAAAATTTAGGATCGGCAAGAAAAGGCTTTTTCTTAGCCGAAGAAAGAATGCATAAACCGACTTTTCCTTTTTCTTTGCTGTCGTTTATGCACTTAGATAAAAGATCACTTGAATATCCATGTCCCTTCATGGAACCGGATACCCAAAGACAATCAATATACATATATCCAGGTGCATCGATTGGATTCCAAGCGTTTTCTGCCGGTAGATATTCGATAAAGCACTTGCCTCTTTCCACACTTTTTAGAAAGACAAGACCGTCATCAAACCGTTCATTTAACCATGATTTCTTGGAAGATACCTGGATATCTTTATTATTGGAAATAGCACAGCAGATATGTTCTTTTTCCAGATTCTCTTTTGTCACATAAATGTATTGCATACCTATATTCTCCTTATTACCTTTACCATAACATAACAGTAGCTGCTGCCACCAGCAACTGACAGATGACATTGGATATTTCAATGACCCAGTGCACTTTTGGATTTTTAAGATTTCCTTTTATTCCGATTCCCACCAGCATCACAAATAATAATATTGCGATGGCATACAGGATAATCGGAATGATTAATCCCTTTTGTATGGATAATGTGATCAATGAAATATAAATTAACAGATAACCGACAGCTCCTGTTAATACGGCAATCGTATTGATCTTTTTATGTTTCGAATAAACAAATATCAACAATGCCACAATAAGCACAGCCATTATCCCGAATACAACATTATCTAAATTCATAACGTGTTTAAACAACACCAAACCGGACAGTAATATTCCACTGTTTACACAAAACACCAAACTTACCGGCATCACAAAATCAATAATGCCTAAACCTACAATAACCTTTCCGGTTGGGATGATAAATCCAAAGAAAATGGAGATAATTGCCCCAATCAATAACAGATAATTATAGGGACTGCCCATTTGAGAATATAGGTTTCTGATTACGGTAGTCTTCGTTACTGTATAAAGAATGGGATTTACATAATCCAACAAACCCAGGGGCACTGAAAAGGTACTAAACTTCTTTACCATCATCGCGCTCCTTTCTGTTCAATTCTTCCTCAATTTGATTTAACGTATTGAAAAATCGATGCGTTGCCACCGCATATCCAAACAGAAAAATACCTAATGTATTCCATCCAAACATGTGCCAGAACGAAGTATGCGGTCCTTCAATTCCCATCTCTATCGCAATATTTTTTAGTTCCTCCGAAATTCTTCCCATCCAGATTACCGGATAAATAAAGAGGGTCGGAATCCCCAATAAATAGGCCTTCCAATATTTCATAGTTTTATGTCCCAACACTTCATCCAGTTCATCCTGCAGGCCTAACGGCATATAAAAGAGGAAGAAAAAACCGGCTGTAAAGAAATCGATAAAACCAAGCAAAAAACCGGGTCGATTCGTATGTTTGAATCTCACCTTTTCATTCATGGTATTCCTTTCTATAACTTATTTTTCAGCAGCTAATGATTCCGGTATCAAGATCCATGTGATGACACCACCCATAACGCAGGCAATCAAAAGTCCAATTAAATAATCAATCATCGTTTCCGGTGTCATGATCGTAACCCCTAACACTCCCGATGGAGAATAAGAAGTTGCAACTACATGGCGAACCATACACCATGCACCGCCAAATCCCGCTCCTAACCCCGCTGTAAAGAATGGTTTCATGAGCGGTAAGGTAACACCGTAAATTAACGGCTCTCCGATACCTAACACACCTGCCGGTACAGCACCGGATATTACCGACTGCAGTTTTTTATTTCCTGTGTGTTTTGCCTTAAAATAAAGGGCAATGGCTGCGCCTACCTGACCGGCTCCTGCCATCGCAACAGCCGGAAATAGTGTAGTCCCACCCATCTTTTCAATCTGCAAAGCATAGATTGGCACAAGACCGCGATGTAAGCCGACAAGTACCATTGGTAAAAACAGAGCAGCCAGCACATACCCGGTTATTGCGCTTACCACAACATTATCGGACATTAAAAACAACGATAAGAACTCTGCCAGTTTATTGGATATAAATCCGGCTGCCGGCATAATTGTAAGTACATAAAGCGGCATCACTACCAACACACTGCAAAGCGGAGTAAAAAAAGTATCTAATACCTGCGGCATATGTGCATGAATAAATTTCTCTACCTTCGATAATACCCAGACACCAAATACGACACCGATAATTCCCCCTGCCCCGGATGATAATAAAGATTCTGCCGGTGCAGTTTCACTGTACCACCCTAATAACTGGGAAATTGTATTGATTCCGGTATGGATAGAAGCAGCACCGATAAGGCCGCCTAACATCTCATTAACGCCGAATTGTTTCGCGCTGTTGATACCGGTATAAATGGCAAGATAAGCTAAAAAGCCATCAGACACAAGCATTAACAGCTGTTGAACAATACTCCAAAAGGAAGTATCCGGAATATATCCATTCTGTATACACAACAAGATAATTTTAGCCAGGCCATTACACATACCGGATGCGATAAAAGCCGGAATCATCGGTGTAAATATATCGGCAATCACGCGAATCCCTTTGACGATATTTTCCTGATCTTGTGATGGCATTTCCTTTTTCTTTTCGGGAATTCCTAACTTTGTCATTTCATCCATGGCATCTCTTGCCTTACCCGGTCCTAACACGATTTGATAATAGTTATTCTCATCATGGACAACCTGTATGACATCCTCCATATTTTCAATCGATGTTAAATCTACTTTATCAGCATCTTCTACCACGATTCTAAGTCGGGTCATGCAGCTTTTGACATCAAGGATATTGTCCTTTCCTCCCAGAAAAGGAATGATTTTTTCTATTAATTCTTTAGCGTTCATATATCCTTTTCCTCCTGAATCGCTTTGCGAATCATTCCGTTATTCTGCTCAATACACTTGATTGCTTCTTCTTTGGTACAACTTCCCAGAAGCATCACAATTGCCGTCTTACAATCTCCATCAGCTTTGGCAAGTGTTTCTTTTGCGGCTGTCTCATCTACACCGGTCGCTGTCTTTACAATTCGTATTGCCCGAAGATGTAATTTATCGTTGGTTTGTTTAACATCTACCATTAAGTTGCCATAGGTTTCACCTGTTTTGACCATGGCTGCCGTAGAAATCATATTTAATACCATTTTTGTAGCCGTACCGGCTTTTAAACGGGTAGAACCCGTTAAAATTTCAGGGCCGGTATCCACTTCAATAGGATATTTTGCATAGGATGAAATCACACTTCCCCTGTTGCAGCAAATACTTGCACTTAAGGCACCAATTTGATCTGCATATTGAAGAGCTCCTATCACATAGGGAGTTCTTCCGCTGGCTGCAATTCCGATGACAATATCTTTGTCAGTAACATGATGTGCTATGAGATCCTCTTTGCCCAAAAGAGCGTCATCTTCAGCGTTTTCTATCGCATGGCGGAGCGCATAATCACCTCCTGCGATAATACCGGTAAATAAATCTTCATCCACTCCAAAGGTCGGAGGACACTCAGAGGCATCTAATACACCTAACCTTCCGCTGGTTCCTGCCCCCACATAAAAAATTCGTCCTCCATTTTGAATGACCTGCACAACTTGATCAATCACCTTTGCGATGGAAGGTAATGCCTGATTAACTGCATTGATCACATTTTGATCTTCTTTGTTCATCAAAGAAATAATTTCATATGTGGACATCCTGTCCAGATTTTCTGACTTTGGATTTCTGTTTTCTGTTTGAATATTCAGTTCGTTCATATATTCACCATTTTCTTATAATTTAATTTAATATCACCATATCAAATATTTCAATAATTGAAATAAGGCTT
>CACYBS010000132.1 GCA_902772725.1 Erysipelothrix rhusiopathiae | reverse complement strand
TTGAGCCTTATCAGGCTCTTTTCGTCATGCCTTGATTCTACTGAGAATAAATTTTTATTTTCTTGTTGATTTCTAATAGTTAATCTCTTTATATTCATATACGTAAGTTTTCTTCAAAAACAAAAAAATGAAAATTCTTGTAAAAAGGCACCAAAAAACCTGTCCTTTAAAGGGCAGGCTGTGAGCTCTTATTAATTAGTCATCGTATACAGAATCAGTGCTTCTTTCTAAGATAGCTCTGGTATTGGCATCGATTTCGTATTCATATTCGGTTTCACCCTGGATAAATTCTACTTTGATCTTTTCAATACCATCGTCAAGTTCCTGTTTAACTTTCTTGAATGTTACATCTTTTGCAGTAAAGTCTGCTAGATATTCCCCTTCTTTGATAATATCAATAAAGATTATAAAAAAATAGAGCCATGTTGGAACACGGCCCTTACAAAATGATAAACATTTTTCTATGTAAATATATTCTATCATCCAAGGTACCATGCTTCAATGACTTTATACAAAAAACTGAACGAACTTTTTATCATGTCATTGCTTTGATAATAGTTTAAATTTTTATTCATTCTTGTGACAAATGTACTTAATTCTCGTGCCGCTTTAGAATGAACTCCATCACTGGCTACCAGCTTGTTGTGAGCATAAAGTAATGTAACAATTTCCTGCAATCTTGCGTTACTCATTTTTTTCTTGGCCATATTTTTAGAAAGGCGCTCAATGTTATAGAGAGATTTGTTTACTTCAAAACTTGTTTTATGCATGGCTGTATTTAAATGCAGATTATTTAGTATACAACTACTATGCGCACAAGCATTTCGAATTTCTTTACAAGTTTTTAATATGTAATGTTCATTCTTCATATCCAGATTATTATATCTTTCTGAACAAAAAGAATAGAAAGAAACTAAACTTCCAAATGGAATCAATTCCAGAAACACCCAAATAGGAAGATGATTCATTTCATAATGAAAAAATAAATCATTAGAGTAGAGCGAAGATTTAGCTTGAAAAAGTTCACTCTCTAAACGCTCCTGCTGCTTTTCATCTATTGAATCAATATAATCTTGAATCACAGCATATCCATCCTCCTTAAATTCTTCAGCTTTATTTATTAATTTAAGTTTCGCATAATGTTCAATATCTAATGACAAATGAATTAAAACGTATCTTAATTCCATATCAACAATGACTAAGTCCTTCAGATACGCAAAGTCTAAGTGATAATACTTCTCGTTTTGCTTATCATAATTTTTTCTATAAGAAGCTAACTTAAAATAATAATTATTGTTTTTCAAATATTTCATTGCGCTTTCTTCATCAATCCTTTCAAATACAATACCTTTTATCTTCATTTTCTCGATAAGATCATGCGTTAATAATAATGGTTTATACTTCATAAATTCCCTTTCTATCTGATTGGATTAAATAATCAATTGAAGTAGAAATATCCAAGATATTTCTAACATAATACTCTGAAAAAATTTTTCTTTTCTTTGTCTTTCTAATTACTAAAACGATAAATGGTTCTTTCAAAATATCTTCTGTTTTCTCAATAATTTGTCCTTCTGAGGCGAGCTTCAATACCTTCTCTTTATCAGTACTAAGAGCAATACGATGAAACAGCATGCTTTTCATCTGTCGTTTTAGTTCACGCACTCCACAATTTTCTTTTTCACATGTTTTTTCGTAAAAGGAACGCTCAAATGGATTATCAATCTTCAAAAGTTCGATGTAGTGACTCCATGTCAATTTTGCAGACACCGTCTGCAAAATTGGATAAGTCAAATACATTTTCCTCATTTTAGTGATATTACTGAGGCTGAATCCCTTACCGTATTTCTTTGTTAAATCTTTTGAAATCCTTTTAAGCAAATCTGTTCCATATTCAGCTTTTTCATTTCTGTACTCTGTGTATGATAAATATCAGCATGAACAATGTTATCAAGGGCATTCCTGCTCGAACCTTCTTTAACTGTTCGCCCTATATAAAATAATGCCGAAACAACGCATTCGCACTCTGTGATTCTAAAAATATGATTTTTCCCATGGCACATAGCTAAATATTGGGAGAAACGGAGTTTCTCCCACAAGCTGTTGGAGTCTTTCATCTGAAACCACCTCCTGAATTTCTGCTGCAACCTATTGCAGTTTTATGCTGCTGATACCCATCCGATTACTCCAACCATCAACAGCATCCCTGAAATCCTCATGCGAAATATGAATTATCCCGAATGATTCAAAGTATCAGTTCGTGGTTTCTTTTCCTTTGACTTTTTCAAAGTACTCATGATGATCCAGATTTCCCATCTCCCGTTTGGCCGGAATTGCTTATTAGTTTTCTGTCGTTTACAGTTTGCTACATGTTTTTCATACTATGGATGTATGATAATTTGTATTTTTCAAAATCGATATCACTTCCTGCAAGGATAGCGCTTTGCGAAGGATATTTGCGGATGTAACTTCTCTCAGACTGCCGGCAGATAACACGTTTCAGATAGTCGAAGGAGATCTGTACAAACTGTTGGTTGTTCTACACACCATTTGATGAAATGCTTACCAGTCTTGAGCATCTGATCCTTGATCTGATTATTTCTGTGGTTTGTGATCCCACAGTTCTTCATCATTTCTTATTATTTTTTCAAGTGCTTCATCATAAGCCAATTGTAAATTCAGCCAATAACCAACTGTAGTTCCCAACATTCTGAATAATTTCACTGCTATATCTATTGAAAGATTTTGTTCGCCATTTATCAGAACACTAAGATTTTCAGGTGTTGTACCCAGTCTTTTTGTGAAATCTTCCTGTGTTAGCCCAATTTGTTCAACAATTTCTTTAATATAATATCCGGGGTGGAAGACGACTTTATCATCATATTCAACGGAATTACTCATAGTATGCACTTACCTCCTTCTTACTCTCTAATACGCTAATTTAAATCAAAAGGCTAAATTTTTAACTTAAATACAAAAACCGCTCCCTTTAGAAGCGGCTTCATATTTGAATATTCACTTTTTACTTAGTCATCGTATCCGTCATCAAAGTCGTTGTCATCATATCCATCATCATGATCGTCGTGGTCAACTACTGAATCGGTGTCGGCCTTGATGATCTTGCCGGTTGCGGCATCGATATCGTATTCGTA
>CACYBS010000131.1 GCA_902772725.1 Erysipelothrix rhusiopathiae | reverse complement strand
CAAATCTGTACAAATCAAACAAATAGGAAAAAGATTTGAAAGATTTGAATAGATTTGTTCGATTTCTCGCGAAGCGACTAAAAAAGATTTCCCTCGCCGAAGGCGACTTACTTTGCTATTTGCTCCTTATGTTACAAAAGGGATTTTCATCCGTACCTCGAAGAAATATAAGTTGTTTTTCGCGAGCAAATGGCGGGTAAAACAAATATTTATCGCAACAAGAATGCCGTGTTTTGACGTTATCTTAATGCGACTGGCCTAATAGTCTATAAAATTCCCGATTTTTCAGACAACCGTATAGTATCGCCTTACCGAATAAAAAGCTATTCAATTATGTGAATAATTAATTGAAATACGGTATGGTTGAAAAAAATTGAATAAAGTTTTGTAAATATGCTTATTATTTCATATATTTGCAGCACTAATACTGATACACAACGGCTTATGCCGTATGTGAAATCATAAAAATTCGACAGGGCATCGAAATCTTCCAGATTATCCACGAAAGGAGAAAACTCAGGTAAATTCGTATGACTGTTGCACTCATATAACCATGTATAACCTATAAATTTAGGGAGTACTACTTTATAAAAAACTACCTATATTTGCATTTTCTTGACATCTTAATCAAATATTTTAATTATATGACAAGCATCTTTGATAAATTAAATACTAAACAAAAAGAAGCTGTTGTAACAACGGAAGGTAAAGTTCGTGTAACAGCAGGCGCTGGCTCAGGAAAGACGCGTGTCCTTACCCATCGTTATGCTTATTTAGTTAACGAATTAGGAATAAGTCCATCAAACATTCTTTGCGTTACATTTACTAACAAGGCAGCTAATGAAATGAAGAAAAGAATTGCCACAATGGTAAATGGTGGTAAAATTAATGATTTCGTTTGCACTATTCATGGATTTTGCGTTAAGTTCTTAAGGAAGGAAATATTTAGGCTTGGCTATCCTCTCAATTTCTCGATATTAGATGAGGAAGATGCAAAAGATTTAGCTAAACAAGTAATGGAAGAGTTCAACATCGATGCCACTAAAGCAACAGTCAAACAATTTCTTAATGAGATTTCAATGTCCAAGAAAATAAATCCTTATATTGAAAAATATATGTTACCTAATTCCATAAATGAAGGGAAGGAGGAAACAGAAAGGTATTTGCAACTCCAATTGAAAACTTTTTCGTTGGATTTTAACGACCTCATTTTGTTTACGTTATATATCTTGGAGCATTTTGAAGATGCGAAGTTGTATTGGCAAGAAAAATTAAACTACATTATGGTTGACGAAGCTCAGGATTTCAACGGTACCAATTGGAAGTTATTAAATATTCTTTCTGCCATATACAATAATCTTTTCATAGTAGGAGATCCAGACCAAGCGATATATGAATGGCGAGGTGCAAATCCGAATCTATTTATCAACTTCAATCCTGATATAGATTTTATTCTAGAAGAAAATTATCGGTCAACGCCAAATATATTAGATGTTGCTAATTCCGTAATAAAATATAATAAGAATAGAATAAAGAAGGACCTTATTACAAATAATAAGAAGGGCAAAATTGTTGTTCATTATCATGGTAAAAATGATATAGAAGAAAGTGAATGGATAGCTAATCAGATTTTACGAATAAAGGAATCTGGTTATAATTATTCTGATTGTTGTATTCTATATCGTGTATCATATCTGTCTCGAAGTATAGAACAAGCACTATTAAAAAAGAACATAAAATATGTTGTTTGGGGTGGAATCAGATTTTTTGAAAGAAAGGAAATCAAAGATGCCTTAGCTTATCTAAAATTGGTTGCCAATAAAGATGAATTGTCTTTAAGAAGAATCGTTAATGTACCTTCAAGAAAATTCGGGAAATCATCTATGGAAAAGATTCAATCTATTTCTGCTGACCAAAAAGTTAGTTTATTCGACGCACTAAAAATTTTTGCTTATAATACAGGCAACGAAGCAATTAGAAAGTTTGTTCAACTAGTAGATGAAGCTGAATTATCAAAGGAACAATATTCTATTTCCGACTTGTTGGATTTTCTCCTAAACCGAAGTGGTTATATGGAGATGTTGCGTACAGATTCGGATGAAGAAAGGCTTGAGAATCTAGAAGAACTGCTCAACTCAATAAAATATTACGAACAAATAAATAAGGATGATGACGTGTCTATTGATACTTATTTACAAGACATAGCACTATATACCAATGCCGACTATAAAAATGAAGGACCAACAGCAAAACTTATGACTATTCATCAAGCAAAGGGATTGGAATTTCCTTTTGTCTTTATATGTGGCTTAACAGAGGGCATATTACCAAATCACAGAGCTATTAGAGAAAGAAAAGAGAAAGCATTGGAAGAAGAACGTAGGTTGATGTATGTAGCAATAACTCGCGCAGAAAAAGGTCTTTTCCTTACAGAATCTGAAGGCTACAATGCAATGACTAAAAGTGATAAATACCCATCAAGATTTCTTGGAGAAATTGCAGACAATCTGATTAATGTTGAAGGAAATCTGCCTCTTGAATTAATTGAAGGGACAAAGATGTTAGTTGATAGATTAGAAGATGAAATTAATCCAAAACCTATCACCACTTTAAATGAAGGTGACATTGTACGACATAAAGTTTTTGGTGTAGGAAAGGTATTAAACTACAACGAGAAAGAAGATTCATATAGAATTCAATTTAATAAAACATCAAGGTTTCTCAGGCCTTCTTTCGTTATTTTATTAAAATCAATAGATGATATAAGAATCGACCAAGAAGATGGAATAATATGGAATCCGTTAACTTATTCCAATATACCTGAAAACTTTCAAGTTGGATTGAAGATGAATAGTAAAATATTTGGTAGAGGCGAGGTAGTAGATATTCGTGCCAGTCATATTAAATACGAAAAGTCTCTTTTTTCAAAAGGTTTTTTCTATGTTCGTTATTCGTCCTTTACAATTAAATACCGACTTGCATGGCCATATTATGCAGGGGTCTGTTGTTTAGGAGACTTTATTAAAGGGAATGATGGAAAATTATACCAAATGATAGATTCATACCGAGAAGATAAAGAATCTAAATCGGCAGCATATTACAAAGTCTGGGCAATAGAAGAAAATAGAGAGATTTTTCTTCTCCCATCTGAAATCAAAGGAATGTTTCTTCCAATGAATAATGAGCATTTATATTTGGTTAATGGCAAAGATATATGGCAATTAAACAACATAGAGTTTGATGGAAATCAATTATTAGTATGGTTTACCGACCATAACAGTGAGGAAAAAATGAAATTCAAACTAACAGAATTGATAGATTACACTTTTGAAAAACTATCTATTTTGATGTATAATACATTATCCTACGATAATTGAAAATTTAGCACTACATTTTTCCAAGAGCCATTTTTTCGAGGTCTGATAGTTTCATATACGCAGGGATCTTT
>CACYBS010000130.1 GCA_902772725.1 Erysipelothrix rhusiopathiae | reverse complement strand
TGAAGTAGAAGCTTATATCAAAGAATGTCAGACTAAATCCGATTTGGAAAGAACCGATCTGAATAAAAATAAAACCGGTGTATTTACCGGCGCCTATGCGATCAATCCGGTTAACGGAAAGAAGATTCCGATCTGGATCTCCGACTATGTATTAGCAAGCTATGGAACCGGTGCAATCATGGCAGTTCCTGCTCACGATACCCGTGACTATGAATTCGCTAAGAAATTTGATTTACCGATCATTCCTGTATTGGAAGGCGGAAATGTCGAAAAAGAAGCTTATACCGAAGACGGTATCCATATTAACTCTGAATGGTTAGATGGATTGGATAAGAAAGAAGCCATCGATAAGATGGTTGCCTGGTTAGAAGAACATCATTGCGGTGAAGCAAAGGTTACTTATAAATTACGTGACTGGTTATTCTCTCGTCAGCGTTATTGGGGAGAGCCTATTCCTATTATCATGATGGAAGATGGCACAATGCGTACTGTAGATATTGACGAACTTCCATTAGAATTACCGGCTACAACGAACTTTAAACCAAGCGATAACGGAGAAAGCCCGCTTGCCAATATTCCGGATTTCTTAAATGTTGAAATCGATGGTGTAAAAGGTACCCGTGAGACCAATACGATGCCGCAATGGGCAGGTTCCTGCTGGTATTATATCCGCTATATCGATCCACATAACGATGAGTGCATCGGTGATCCAAAGCTGTTAGAGCATTGGCTGCCGGTAGATTTATATGTAGGTGGTGCAGAACATGCGGTATTACATCTGTTATATGCACGTTTCTGGCATAAGGTATTGTATGACTGCGGTGTTGTAAAGACCAAGGAGCCATTCGCAAAACTGTTCCACCAGGGTATGATCTTAGGACCGAACGGTGTTAAGATGTCAAAATCCCGTGGAAATGTCATCAACCCGGATGAAATCGTAGAATCCCATGGTGCCGATGCACTTCGTGTTTATGAAATGTTTATGGGACCGTTAGAAGCTTCTTTACCTTGGTCAACAAGTGGTTTGGATGGAACCCGCAAATGGCTGGAAAGAGTAAACCGCTTCTATAATGAAGTAGCTGAAATCACGGATGTCAATGATGGTAAGTTAGACCGTGTTTATAACGAAACCGTTAAGAAGGTATCCGGTGATATCGATACGTTGAACTTCAATACAGCTATTTCGCAGATGATGATCTTTATCAATGAAGCTTATAAGACAAAGACGATCTATCGTGAATATGCAGAAGGCTTTGTGAAGATGTTTGCCTGCTTTGCACCGCATTTAGGTGAAGAGCTGTGGGAAAGTGTCTTCCATAAGACAGAAACGATTGCCTATGAGCCATGGCCGACATATGATGAAGCCAAATTAGTGGAAACGATGAATACCATCGTTGTACAGGTAAACGGCAAGGTTCGCGGAAAATTCGAAGTACCGGTAGGAACATCCGATGACGTATTGAAGGAAACAGCTTTAGCCCAGGAAAATGTCGTACGCCAGATTGAAGGTAAGGAAATCAAGAAGGTTATCGTTGTTAAGGGTAAAGTTGTTAACGTAGTTGCCAAATAGATATGAACTTTAAAGCAGTCATCTTTGACTTTAACGGGACATTGTTTTTTGATAACGATAAGCATGTTCTGGCTTGGGGAAAGATTTCTCAAGAATTAAGAGGTCATGATATCACGCTGGATGAGCTTATGAATAAGATCAATGGGGTTCCTAATAAAGAGGTTGTCAACTATTTTCTTGATGGGAAAGCTTCTGCAGGACAGATGGAAAAATACAGCTATCTAAAGGAAGAATACTATCGTGACTTCTGTCGCAAAGATACCGATAGTTTTCATCTTGTATATGGTGCTGTAGAGTTCTTTGATTATTTAAAGAATAAAAATATTCCTTTTACGATTGCCAGTGCTTCTATTAAGCCTAATATCGATTTCTTTGTGGAAAGTTTTGATCTGGATAAATGGATGAATCCGGAAGATATCGTTTATGATGATGGAACTTTTTCCAGTAAGGTAAAGATGTTTGAAAAGGCATCTCAAATTCTGGATACACCAATGAAAGATATTCTTGTGATCGAGGATTCCTACAGTGGAGTACAGAGTGCTTTAAAAGCAGGATGTAAAGAAATCATCATTATCGATTCGGCAGATCAAAGCGAACGCTTTTCTTCCATACCGGAAGTAAAGTATATTCTGGATGATTTTACAGGTATTATCCCTGCTATAGAAAAGTAATACAGGTTTCGGTTTAAACCGAGACCTTTTTTGTATTAGAATGAAATAAACAAGGAAGGATCTTATATGAGATTAGTAATAAATGGGGATGACTTTGGATTAACCAAAGGCGTTACATACGGAATTTTAGAGGCGCATAATAAAGGCATCTTGACTTCAACAACGGCGCTTGTCAATCAACCGTTTTTTGTTGAAGCAATGAATTTGGCACAAAATTATCCAAATCTTGGAGTAGGAGTACATTTAAATTTAACCGTTGGAAAACCTCTCACCGATGTGGAAAGCTTAATAGATGCGGCTACCGGAATGTTCTACAGGAAACCGGAAATCGTATTTTCTCATGAAGTTGATTATGATGAGATTTATCAAGAATGGAAATGTCAAATAGATACTTTTATCAAATTGTCAAAAAGATATCCGGATCACTTGGATTCTCATCATTTTTCCAGTGATTATAATGATCAAACCAAAGAGATTTTAAAACAGTTATGTAAGGAATATGATTTACCGGCAAGATTAGATGGAACTTATTATTTCTCCAGAGATTTTTATAATGATACAGTATCTGCAGAAACACTGATGGAGATCATCAAAACAAATTTAAATCGCAATATAGAAATTATGGTGCATCCGGGATGGTGTGATTTAGAGTTATATCATAAATCAAGTTACTCTTTTAAAAGGGTAGAAGAGCTTGATATATTATGTGGCGAACAGATTAAGAACTTTATTAAAAATCATAATATTGAATTAGTGCATTACTAGAAAGGAAGGTAAATATTATGAAACTTACTTGGGAAGGACATTCCTGCTTTAAAGTGGAGACAAATGAAGGAAGTGTTGTGTTTGACCCTTATCAAAACGGAAGCGTTCCGGGTCTTGCGGATTTAGACTTAAATGCTGATTTAGTACTATGTTCTCATGAGCACGGGGACCATAATGCCAGAGAGAAAGTGCATTTAACAGGAAAAGAACCGGCATTTAAAGTAAACGTATTGGATTGTTTCCATGATGAAGTAAAGGGAGCTAAAAGAGGAAAGAATAAAATCTACTGCATTGAAGCAGAAGGCATGAAAATTGTTCACATGGGAGATTTAGGCCATGAATTAGAAGATGTATCCATGATCAAAAATTGTGATGTATGTATGATTCCAATCGGTGGCTTCTATACCATTGATGCCGATACCGCAAAAAAGATTTTGGATAAGGTAGAACCAAGAGTTATCGTTCCTATGCATTATAGATCGGATAAATTTGGATTTGATGTGATTGGAACTCTTGATGCCTTTACAAAGTACTACAATAATGTTGAAGTTTATAATTCTTCTTCTGCCGATATCACAAAGGATACCAAGGCTCAGGTCATGGTTCTAACCCCTGAAAAAATTGCTTGATTTTTATATATTGAATTAGTATTATTTATTCAGTGCTGTGAAAAGACAGAGTACATAATGGATGCCTTTCAGAGAGAAGCCGGGTGGTGCAAGGCTTTGGGATA
>CACYBS010000129.1 GCA_902772725.1 Erysipelothrix rhusiopathiae | reverse complement strand
TCTTGTTCAGTTTTCAAAGATCGTGCGCCGTGCGCCTTCCGGCGAGCGCTCATTTATATTACCAACTTACTCCTCCTAAGTCAATACTTTTTTTCTATAAAATTTAAGATTTTTTAACTAAAATTATCCTGCAGAACTTCTGCAGGATAATTACTTTTTTTATTTCTCTAATTCAGCAATTTTGCGAATCCGATTTTTATGTCTTTCGCCTTCGCTAAACTTCGTATTCAGGAATACTTCTACAATATCTTTTGCGGTCTCAATTCCGGTTGTTCTCTGGCCCATTGCCAGCATATTGGCATCATTGTGTTCACGTGTAAGTCTTGCCATTGTCGTATCTGTACATAATGCACAGCGAATTCCTTTAATCTTATTTGCCGAAATTGAAATACCGATTCCGGTACCGCACATAACAATACCTGTATCCACTTCTTTTGAAGCAACCATTCTGGCAGCAGCCGAACCATAATCCGGATAGTCAACACTGGCAGTAGAATCACATCCGCAATCTATCACCTGATGCCCCTGTTCCTCCAACATCTTTTTAATTTCGACTTTGTAGTCATATGCTCCATGGTCACATGCTATAGCGATTTTCATAATCCGAGATCCTCCTTCATCTTATCGTAAGCCGTTTTCAATATATAAACGCTGCAGCTTCTTTCTTTAACCAACAGACTTCCGTTTCCGTATTGGTCAAATTGAGTACTCAGCTCTCCGCCAATCTCACAATATTCTGTATACGCAAAATATGATTCCTGCTCAAAATCTATAGAGTTTTCCGGTCCGTTGGACAGAATCACAAAAACAGGATGTTCCAGGCAAATTTCCCATGCCAGACAATTTTGTTCGGATTTTCTTTCTTTGATCTCAACATTGTCTTCAAGCAGGTGGGATCGGATCCACATTAATTTTGTTAGATCTTCTGCACCCGGATAGTCATCTGACTCTATACCATATAAATCTCCATAGAAAACACATGGCATATCGTAATCCCTCAGCAGGATTGTCGCATAGGCATGTTTTTTAAACCATGGTTCAATCCAGGATTCCAATGCCTGATGAGGCTGTGTATCGTGATTGTCAACAAACGGAACCGCATGCTGCCGGTCCTGCTGCACCAGAGTATTATCGAACATCTGTCGTATATCATATGATGCATCATTTTTAGAAATATCGAAAAAGCGGAAATGCAGCGCTACATCAAATAAAGTAGTACAGCCTTCTGTTTCATTAATATAATTGTTCAATTCTTCAACATTACCGGACCAATACTCAGCCACCGAAAACATATCCGCTTTATGGTAGTCACGCATTTCTTTCAGCCAGCGTGGATAGAAACTTGCTTCAATACTTTTTACTGCATCCAGTCGATATCCATCAATTCCGGCTATATCTTGATACCACTTGCCCCAATGGATTAGTTCGTCAATCACGCGCTCATTAAAGAAGTCGACATTGGCTCCCATAATATAATCGAAATTTCCGTTTTCCTGTGATACGTTTTCTGCCCACTCTTTATAGTCAAATTTCAGCAGCACCTTCTGTCCGCTGCGTGTAACATAATCCGCTCCTGAAAAACACGACCAATCCCATTTGAAGTCCGAATATTTATCACCGCGGCCCGGGAAAACAAATCGCGTCCATACATAATATACATTTTCGTCTGTCAGTTCCTCATTGCGGTTATCCCAATTCACAACTGCAGCACGAATAGCATCTCTTCCGTCAGCTCCCATACGGTGATTCAGTACAATATCCGCTATCACCTGAATCCCTGCCTTATGACAGGCTTTGATTGCCTTTAGATATTCATCCTTAGTTCCGTATTTTGTTCTTACACTGCCCTTCTGGTCGAATTCACCTAAATCATATAAATCATATACGGCATACCCAACATCGGTTTCGCCGTTTTCATTTTTATATGCAGGTGGCATCCAAATATGTGTAATACCGATTTTGTGTAACTTTTCAGCTTCTTCAGCAATTTTGTTCCACAGTGATCCATCGGCAGGATAATACCAGTGAAAGTATTGAATCATTGTATTTTTCATAATCACCCTCCCGTTTTAAAGATGTTTTGTGAAAAATTTAAGCTCATAAAATATCAGCTCATAAAAGCCTATTCTATAATAACATACTCTCGCAAACATTGTATTGATAGTTTCATGAATGAAAATGTTTTCATTACATAGAAAATTCTTTTCATCATTTATAATTTTTTCTGTTTTTTTCAAATTAATAGTGATATACTGGAAAAGGATTTTTTTAACAAGTCAAAGGAGGAGCCAAAGATGACAGATTTAAAAGAACTCTATGAGGTTGTCAGAAAACGTCAGCCAAATGACAAAGAATTCCTACAGGCAGTAGAAGAAGTCTTTGAATCATTAAATGTAGTTGCAGAAGTACATCCTGAAAAACTGGATGACGATGTATTGGCTCGAATCGTTGAGCCGGAACGTCAAATTATTTTCCGTGTACCATGGGTAGACGACCAGGGTAAAACTCAGGTTAACCGTGGATATCGTATTCAGTTTAATTCCGCTATCGGACCTTATAAAGGTGGTCTTCGCTTCCATCCGTCCGTTAATGTTAGTATCATCAAATTCCTTGGATTTGAACAGGTATTCAAGAACTCATTAACTACACTTCCTATGGGCGGCGGTAAAGGTGGATCCGACTTTGATCCTAAAGGAAAGAGCGATGCTGAAGTTATGCGTTTCTGCCAGAGCTTCATGAACGAATTATATCGTCATGTTGGTCCGAATACAGACGTACCTGCCGGTGATATCGGTGTTGGTGGCCGTGAAATCGGTTATTTATTCGGACAGTACAAACGTCTTCGTAACGAATGGTCCGGTGTATTAACAGGTAAAGGATTAAGCTACGGTGGATCTCTTGCCCGTACACAGGCAACCGGATACGGATTATGTTACTTCACTCAGGCATTATTAAAAGACAACGGCACAAGCTTTGATGGAAAAGTTGTTGCGATTTCCGGCAGCGGTAACGTTGCGATCTACGCAGCTGAAAAAGCAACTCAGTTAGGTGCAAAGGTTGTTACAATGTCTGACTCCAATGGATTCGTATACGATCCGGATGGAATCGATTTAGAATACGTTAAGGATTTAAAAGAAGTACGCCGCGGACGTATTAAAGAATATGTTGAATCACATCCAAACGCAAAATATACAGAAGGTGAACGTCCTTGGTGCATTAAGTGTGATATCGCACTTCCTTGCGCGACTCAGAACGAATTAGATCTTGAAAACGCTAAAGATTTAGTTGCTAACGGTGTATTTGCTGTATGTGAAGGTGCAAACATGCCGACAACTCCGGAAGCTATCCATTACTTAATGGAAAACGGTGTATACTATGCTCCGGGTAAAGCTTCTAATGCCGGTGGTGTTGCTACTTCCGGTTTAGAAATGACTCAGAACGCAGAACACTTATCTTGGACATTCGAAGAAGTTGATGCTAAGTTAAAAGACATTATGGAAACTATCTTCGCTACATGCCGTGATACAGCTGCTGAATACGGTCATCCGAAAGAATATGTTATCGGTGCAAATATTGCCGGCTTCTTAAAAGTTGCTGAAGCAATGAAAGCACAGGGTACTGTATAATAATTAGACCCTTGAATTATAAAAGAGGAAATCTTTGAGCCAGGATTTCCTCTTTTCTTTTTATTCTGTATAAGGCTTTTGTTTCAAGACAAATTGATTCCCGTCGTAGGAAATAATAGATACTGAGCAGTTAGGAACTAGTACAAAAGTTGATTCTTTACTGTCATGAATCTCTTCATCCAGGTTACTCAATATCTCTCGTATTATAGACCCATGTGAAACAACCAGAATGTCTCCGGATTGTTCTTTCTCATAAATCTTTTTTAGCTCTCTGAAGAAGCGTTTGGCAGCCTCATCCCGCTTTTCCCCTCCATATTTATAATAGAGAGTTGGTTCGGTTTTCCCATCCTTGAATATATCCGCAATCTTTTCACCTTCCAGGCGTCCAAAGCTGACCTCTTTTAATCCCTTGCATGAATGTATTTTTATCTGCCTTCCATCAAGGATTGCATCCAGAGTATCTCTTGCTCTTTCACTGGTGGAACAATACGTTGCTTTAAAACGTGTAATATCTAATCTTTCTCCTAAGGAATGCGCCTGTTCAATTCCTAAAGCAGTTAAAGGAGAATCACTCCATCCCTGGATCCTTTTTTTTACATTAAATAATGTCTGTCCATGTCTAACAATATAAAAATCCATTTATATCTACCTCACACGACGTATTTTATCATAAGCAAAAAGACAAGCAAATGCTTGTCTTTAGCGTTTATTCTTCAACTACGGTATTTTCCGTTACTTCTTCTACAGTGCTTTCAGGATTCTGTATTGCAGCAGTCTCTTCTACATTCGCACTAACGATTTTGTCGAACTGGTCATCCTGAACTTCTTTCATACGTGCAATACGTTTGTCACGAAGTTCTTTTGCCTTGGCTGCAACAATCGCATTCTGAGGACGTTCGCCGACACATCCGGTTCCGGCAGGAATCAACTTACCAATGATAACGTTTTCCTTTAAGCCAACCAGATAGTCAACTTTACCCTTAATGGTCGCATCTGTTAATACCTTTGTTGTTTCCTGGAAGGAAGCAGCAGATAAGAAGGAATCTGTTTCAACAGAAGCTTTAGAAATACCTAATAATACCGGTTTGAAAGTTGCGGGTGTTTTACCTGATAACAGAGCATCGCGGTTGATGCGGGTCATCTCATTCAAGGATAACTGTACACCGACATTCAAGTCTGTATCGCCCTTATCGACGATAATAACCTTCTTCATCATCTGTTTGATCATAACTTCCAGATGCTTATCGGAAATTTCGATACCCTGAGACTGATAAACCTTTTTAACTTCCTTTAAGATGTAATCCTGCACTTCACTGACACCGGCAACCTTTAATAATTCTTTCGGATCTAAAGGACCTTCAGTTAATGCTTTACCGGCTTCAATCTGTTCTCCGACTTCAACCCAGCTTCTTAATGTCTGGTTACCGTTGATCTTATGAACATGACTTTCCTGCTCGTTAGTAATTACGACTTCCTGACGAGGTGTACCTTCAATCTTATTGATGGCAGTGATTGTACCGGAAATCTGTGCGATAACCGCAACACCCTTCGGGCAGCGTGCTTCGAACAATTCTTCTACACGAGGAAGACCCTGTGTAATATCGCCAGCACCGGCAACACCACCGGTATGGAAGGTACGCATTGTTAACTGGGTACCAGGTTCACCAATACTCTGGGCAGCCATAACACCAACTGCTTCACCGATTTCAACATCTTTACCTGTAGCCATATTTCTTCCGTAACACATACGGCAGATACCGTTACGAGATTTACATGTAAATACCGAACGAATCAACATCTTAGTGATGCCGGCATCTACAATACGTTTTGCGATGGAATCAGAAATATATTCATCCGATGCGATAATCAATTCACCTGTCTTCGGATCGAATACATCCTGTTTAGAATAACGACCGCTAATACGATCGATGAAAGACTCAATCTTCGTATTTGTCTTACGGTCAATTAAATCACTGACCATATATCCCTTATCGGTACCGCAGTCATCATCTTTGATAATTACGTTCTGGGCAACGTCAACAAGACGACGAGTTAAGTATCCGGATTCAGCGGTCTTTAAGGCGGTATCTGTTAAACCTTTACGTACACCGTGAGTGGATGTAAAGAACTCAGACACATTCAATCCTTCACGGAAGCATGAATAAATCGGAACTTCGATGTAAGGCAGAATGTATTCACTGCTGCCTGCTTTTGAACCATGACCAGGCTTAGCCATCAATCCACGCATACCGGCCAGCTGTGTAAAGTTAGAACGGTTACCACGGGCACCGGAACGGCTCATCATGTTGATTGGATTCTTACGAGGCATGGTTGCCATCAATCCATCAGTGATATCATTTTGAACGCCATCCCACATTTCTTTTAACAGGGTACCCCACTCTTCGGTTGTCAGCATACCTTTGCGTAAGAAATATTTTAATTTTTCTGCCTGTCCGCGTCCAAAGTTAACGAACTGTTCCTTATTCGGAGCCACTTCAATGTCACTTAAGGATACGGTGATACCGGCTACTGTAGAATATTTGAATCCCATGTCCTTGATCTGGTCCATGATTTCTGAAGTTTCATCTACGCTGAAACGGTTAAATACTTCGGCAATAACCTTACCTAAGTCTTTTTTCTTCACAGCAGATGTAATAGGCAATTGGGCAATATATTCCTTAATATTTTCACCAGGAGAAATAAAGTATTTATCCGGTGTTTTGTCAAAGTTCTCTTTTGTTACCTCATTTAAATAAGGGAACTCAGATGGGAACATGTTGTTAAAGATAATCTTACCAACTGTTGTGACAAGATAATCATTGGCATGAATCGGATCAAAAGAGGTCTTATGCATGCCTTTTACAGGAACCGCAATTCTGGAGTGCAGATGAACCTGACCGGTCTTATATGCCATCATTACTTCTTCAACATCAGCATATAAATGACCTTCATTGGCTGCATATGTACGCCACAAAGCTGCCTCTTTCGGGCAGTCAGCTGCATCGAAACGCTCTGCTCCCTCTTCTAATTCTGCTTTGGTTTCTTCCATTGTCAAATAGAAGTTACCCATAACCATATCCTGACCCGGAGTAACGATTGGCTTACCATCCTTCGGACCCAGAATGTTATGTGAACCTAACATCATAACCAATGCTTCGGCACGGGCTTCTTCACTCAAAGGTACGTGAATCGCCATCTGGTCACCATCGAAGTCCGCATTAAATGCAGTACAAACCAGTGGATGCAGACGCATTGCACGTCCTTCTACCAATTTTGGTAAGAAAGCCTGGATACCTAAACGGTGAAGTGTCGGAGCACGGTTCATCAGTACAGGATATCCATCGATAACTTTTTCTACAACATCCCAGATTCTCGGATCTCTTCTTTCGATTAACTTCTCGGCATTCTTAGGATTTGGTGCCAGCTTCTGGTTTACGATCTCATTGATGACAAACGGCTTAAATAAGTTAATTGCCATTTCACGAGGAATACCGCACTGGTACATCTTCAAATCCGGTCCTACCGCAATAACGGAACGTCCGGAGAAGTCAACACGCTTACCTAACAGGTTCTGACGGAAACGTCCCTGCTTACCCTTCAAGGAATGGGAAAGTGACTTTAATGCACGTCCTCCGGCACCGGTAATCGGTTTTGAACGACGTCCATTATCAATCAGGGCATCAACTGCTTCCTGCAGCATACGCTTTTCATTCTGAACGATAATGTTAGGTGTGCTTAAATCCAATAATCTTTTTAAACGTGTATTACGAGTAATAACACGACGATATAAATCATTCAAATCACTGGTAGCAAAACGACCGCCGTCCAGCTGTAACATAGGTCTCAAATCAGGTGGAATAACCGGAATATGCTGCAGAATCATCCATGAAGGATCGTTATCACTGTTTCTGAATGCATTTACAGTATCCAAACGCTTAATTAACTTCTTGCGTTTTTCACCGCTGGCCTTTTCCAGCTGTTCCTGAATATCCTTATATTCTTCTTCTAAATCCACAGCCTGTAATAAACGAAGTACTGCTTCAGCACCTGTCTGTGCTTCAAATCCATGGTTAGTAATCGGATCATACTTACCATAAATCGCAAGATTCTCACGATATTCGGATTCCGATAAAACCTGTTTATATGCAAGCTTGGAATCTCCGGCATTGGTAACAATGTAGCTGACAAAGTATACGACTTCTTCCAATTCCTTCGGTGTTACTCCTAAAAGTAATGCCATACGGCTTGGAATACCGCGTAAATACCAGATATGTGCTACCGGTGCTGCTAAACGGATATGACCCATACGTTCACGACGTACACTGGCTTTTGTGATTTCAACACCGCATTTGTCGCAGACTACGCCTTTAAAGCGAACCTTTTTGTATTTTCCGCAGGCGCATTCCCAGTCCTTTGTCGGACCAAAGATCTTTTCGCAATACAAACCATCTTTTTCTGCTTTTTGAGAACGATAGTTAATAGTCTCCGGTTTTAATACTTCTCCGTGTGACCATTCCAAAATAGTTTCCGGGCTCGCCAGACGAACCTGGATTGAGGCAAAGTTATTTATACTCATCTATATTAAGCCTCCTCTTCTACGATCTGCATGGAATCTTCCATAGAATCGTCCATATCGTTAACCAACTCTTCCTTGTGTTCAACGACTACATCCTCATCGGAAGCTGCCGCATCGTCATCCATCTTTAAATCCACTTCATTGTGGTTTTCATCAAACAAGCGAATATCGATAGCTAGACCCTGCAACTCGTGAACAAGTACTCTGAATGATTCCGGAATACCTGCTTCCGGGATATCCTTTCCTTTGATAATAGCTTCATAAGTCTTAATACGACCCTGAATATCATCGGACTTAATTGTCAAAATTTCCTGCAATGTATGAGCTGCACCATATGCTTCTAATGCCCATACTTCCATTTCACCGAAACGCTGACCACCATTCTGGGCTTTACCACCTAATGGCTGCTGTGTAACAAGTGAGTACGGTCCTGTTGCACGGGCATGCAGTTTATCATCAACCATGTGAGCCAGCTTGATCATGTACATGACACCGACACTGATTCTTTCGTCGAATGCCTTACCGGTCTGTCCATCATACAATACCTGCTTACCATCCTTGGTCATATTAGCTTCACGCATTACATCTGCCAGATCTTCATTGGATAAACCGTCGAATACCGGTGTTGCGAATTTAACACCTAACTTCTTAGCTGCATAACCTAAGTGAATCTCAAGAATCTGACCGATATTCATACGAGAAGGCACACCGAATGGGTTCAAGATAATATCAATTGGAGTTCCGTCTGCAGTAAACGGCATATCTTCAATTGGTAAAATCTTTGAGATGACACCCTTGTTTCCGTGACGTCCGGACATCTTGTCACCTTCAGAAATCTTACGTTTCTGAACGATGTAAACCTTAACTCGTGTATTTACTCCAGGAGGAAGATCCGATCCGTCTCCTCTTCTGAAGATACGAACAGAATGAACAATTCCGGCACCACCGTGTGGTACTTTTAATGAATTGTCACGAACTTCGCGTGATCTTTCACCGAAGATTGCCAATAATAGCTTTTCTTCCGGAGAAACTTCACTCTGACCCTTCGGAGTTACTTTACCTACCAGGATGTCGCCTTCCTTAACCTCAGCGCCTTCCATGATAATACCGTTTTCATCCAAATGACGAAGCGCTGCTTCACCAACATTCGGAATATCGCGGGTAATTTCTTCAGGTCCTAATTTAGTCTCACGGCAGTCAATATCATACTGCTCAATATGAATAGAAGTATATACATCATCGCTGACCATACGTTCAGACATGATGATCGCATCTTCATAGTTGTATCCATACCATGTCATGTAGGCGATGGTTACGTTCTGGCCTAAGGCCAATTCACCATTTTGCATACTAGGACCGTCGGCAAGGATATCACCCTTTTCAACACGTTCGTTTACATCAACGATTGGTCTCTGGTTGATGCATGTACTTGCGTTAGAACGGGCAAATTTACGTAATTGATATGTGTGATCTACACCGTTGTCATCAGTTACAACAATACGCAGTGAATCCACATAAGAGATAACGCCATCTTCTTTAGCTACGATGCCGACACCGGAATCCTTGGCAATCTTATACTCGATACCGGTTCCAACGTATGGTGAATGCGGCACTAACAAAGGCACAGCCTGACGCTGCATGTTTGCACCCATCAACGCACGGGAAGCATCATCGTTTTCTAAGAACGGAACGCAGGCAGTCGCAACCGATACAATCTGTTTCGGGCTGACGTCAGCCAGCTCTACATCTTCACGGTTGGCGATAATTGTATCACCGCTCTTACGGGCAACGACCTGATCGTTAACCAGACGGCCGTCACGTACTTCGTTTGCCTGAGCAATTACGAAATCCGCTTCTTCATCCGCTGATAAATAAACAGTATTGTTGTCATCTACCGTTCCGTCTTTATTTACAACACGATACGGAGTCTGAATAAATCCGTATTCGTTAATTTTCGCATAAGTAGTTAAGTTTGAAATCAAACCAATGTTTGGACCTTCCGGTGTCTCGATTGGACAGATTCTTCCGTAGTGAGATGTATGTACGTCACGTACTTCAAATCCGGCACGGTCTCGAGTTAATCCACCTGGACCTAATGCAGAAATACGACGCTTGTTGGTCAATTCTGCAAGCGGGTTTTGCTGGTCCATAAACTGAGATAGCTGAGAGCTTGAGAAGAACTCTTTAATAGCTGCTGTCAAAGGACGAATGTTAGTTAACTTTCTTGGTGTTAAGTTATCGATTTCCTGAATGGACATACGTTCTTTTACAACTCTTTCCATACGGGATAAACCGATACGGAACTGGTTCTGAATCAATTCACCGACAGAACGGATACGACGGTTACCCAGCATATCGATATCATCGGTTGTTCCGATTCCATCCATAACATTTAAGTTATAGGCAAAGAATGCGTACATATCAGACATTGTGATTGTATGCATATTTGCGTATGGATCATTACCGATGATCTTGATGGTGTTACCATCCTTATCTTCAACATAGATTTCCTGTACACAGGCACCGATTAACCATGCAGTTAACGGACTTGAAGCAGCACGCTGCTTAATGGCAAGCACTTTACCTGCATCCAGTTTGTCCCAATGTTCGTGTACTACATACGGTTTCACAAACATTTCGTATTCTTCATCAGTGATATCCTGTCCTTCAGCATTTGTTAAGCGGCCAAGGGCATATAAACGCTGACCGTAGTTCATTACGGCATCAAAGTTTTCTTCCGTAAGTTCGATTGGTTTTGCGATAAGTCCGCCGTAAACCGGAATTTCTTCCATAGTTGCTCTTAATACGTCAACATCCTGACGTGTTAAAACTGTACCTTTCGCAAAGAAATGATCATCATCCGGAGTAATATCAGCAGCTGCGATACGTCCGATCAATCCGGCATTGTTGGAAGTCGGTACAGATACAACATCCTCTTCATGGAATTCAGAGCGGAATGGGAAAGGTGTGCAGTATAAACCTTTTGCCAATTCTTCTCTTAAGAGATTACGCTCATCACGATGAATCAGTGTTCCCTTTTTCATGAAGACATTGCCATCAACATCCATGATGTCATCTTTCAGAATCGTACCGTCCATACGACCGATCGCATTCAGCTTTTTGCGAAGCTTATAACGTCCGGCTTTTGTTAAGTCATAGCGGCGGTGATCGAAGAATTTAGCCTGCATCAAAGAGATGGATCCGTTTAATGTCGGAATTTCATCACTTCTCTGGTTTTCATAAAATGACAATAAAGCTTCCTGAGTCGTCTTTACTTTATCGTTCATCAATGTCTGTTCGATTTCTTCGTATTTTCCAAAGAATGCAGTATACAATAATAAGTTGACATTCTTATAATCGCCGTCTTCTACATCTTTTGCGACATCATCCCAAGTTCTTCCCATCGCATGTAAAAAGACTTCCATAGCTGCAGTATCGCGTGTATCTTCATTGACATTAATGTCCAAAGACATACCGATAGCCTTAAATAAGATAGTGAAAAGAACCTTACGGCGACGGTCAATAGAAACATTAATCGTACGTCCGGCAGAGGTTTTCTTTTGCTCTGTAATAAATTCAAGCCATGTTCCACGGCTCGGAATCAGTTCGCATGCATAATTTTCTTTACCTGTTTTATCATCGTAACTTTCCGAAAAATAAGCACCCGGTGAACGCACGATCTGCGATACGATTACACGTTCTGCACCATTGATGATGAAAGTTCCGGTTTCTGTCATTAACGGAAAATCACCTAAGAATACTTCTTCGGATTTCTGTTCCACTTCACCGGTATTCGGATCTGTGACTTCTAATACCATATCTGCATATAACGGAGCCACATATGTACATTCTCTGTACATGGATTCCTCAGCATTATATTTTGGTTCTACAAAATGATAATCGATAAAATTCAGTTTGATATTTTTACCATAGTTTTCAATAGGATAGATCTCATCGAATACTTCCCGGATACCTTGTTTCTTGAACCAGTCAAAAGAGTCTGTCTGAATCTCAACAAGATTTGGTAATTCCAGGTTTCCACTCACCTTTGAGTAATCCCTACGGATTGACTTTTTTCCGCAGGAGACAATGTGATACGCGTTGTTTTTGTCCATGCATGCCATCCTTTCGTTTATATTGAAGTCGCAAAAAATCTAAGGATTTTTAATTGTCCGCAGACTATTATGCAATTTATTATATTATCTAATTGATGTCTATATGTCAATATATAAAATTAAAAAAAGAGCATATTTTAAATATGCTCACTTGGTTACTATAATTCTTCAGAAATTGTGTATGTATATAAATCGCCACGATAGTAACATTTCGTAAATTCAACAATTTCACCCTTATCATTAAATGAAATAACCTGCTTGAATAATACCGGCTGTTTTTTCTCTATTTTCAATGCCTTGATAATATCGTCATCCGGAAGCATCGCCTTGATTTTCTCCATCGACTTTACAGGGCGTCCTATACCGCTTTCTTCCATTGTTTCATACAGTGATCTCATCTGGATGGTTTCTTTCATATCATCCTTCCATCCCGGGATATAAGATACAAAATAGGCAAGTCTCACATCATCAGCTGTACGAACTCTGCGAAGGCAGAATATTGGTGAGCCTTCGGAAACACCGCATATTGAAGATACCAAACTATCCGCTTTTTCTATAGATGCATAGCTTAACAAAACACCCGGAGTTCTTCCTACTGATTCCATTTCCTGTGTAAAGCTCAATATTTTTCCTAAATGAACTTCAACGCCTGGCTGCCAGATTACAAAGGTTCCCTTTCCTCGATGTCGCTTTACCATGCCTTCCTTTTCCAAATCCATC
>CACYBS010000128.1 GCA_902772725.1 Erysipelothrix rhusiopathiae | reverse complement strand
CAGTAGTTTTAGCTGCCATCATAGATGAAGACATACCAGCTGCACAAATAATTAAAGCTTTTTTCATGATAATTTTCCTCTCCTTTTAGATTTTCTTAATCTTTAATTGTAGCGAAACATTAAAGAATGCTTTAACTTAGATAAAATGCCTTTTGTTTCCTGTAATTTGAATTTTTTTCCTTCATCTCTGTTTCTTCCGCTATCCGTTTCTTTATCCGTTTGCTCAGCTTAATAACCGCACGCTTCGCAAAAAATAAAGGTCAGAATATTGTTCAAAACAGAGTTAAATTCGAATCATTCAGACCACAAAAAAGTCCAAAGCAGTTTTATCTCTGCTGTGTTTATTTTAAACCATTGAATAAACAAAAACAACATGTTTTCATCAATTGAATCTGATTTTTTTTAAAATGTAAACCGTTTCAAAGATTATGAGCATATTTCTTGACATCTCCATTTTTCATAAAAAAATGTCCTATCTGTTTTGATAGAACATTAATTTCTTTCAAAATTAATCCAGCCCATTTACTTCTTTAAATGATTTTAAAGCCTCATCCCATGATGCATACTTTTCATCCTGACGATGATCTTTTAAGGTATAATTTTCATGAATGTAATCTGCCAGATAATTTGTCACTTTTGAAGCACCGGAATAATTCAGATGCGCACCTTTATCTCTGGTGTCCTTCATCCAATCCATGGAATCTACAAATTCGAGATTTAGATCCACATATGTCAGGTTTTCTTTATCCGCATATTGCTTGACAGCGCTGTATTTGGCATATGACCAATCCGTTACATTAGGTACGCGGAACAAAACCAATTCTATATTATTTTCTTCACATATTCTCTGTATCTGTTTAATCACAAATCGATTCAACAACGGGATAGGTACTACCTGCCCGGTATCCGCCATGTGATCGGGTACTTCTTCTAAAGGATCTGCATCCTTAAAGAAGTTAAATCCTTTATTGGGATCCTTATAGGAATAATATCTTTCTCCGGTAAAATCTCTCAGCTTTAAGCTTTTCCAGCGGTTGTGATATTCAAATAACGGGAATACTCTTCCCAGATACTCCTCTGCCAGATCGGCTGCCTGCTGTTCCGTAAAAAACACTTCTGCCTCAAGAAAGACCACAGATGGATGCTGCCTTTCTAATAAAGCTTCCAAGATCGATTCTGTATAGAATAACTGCTGTCCCGGCGTCGCACAATTGTAAGAGGTAATTCCGTATTTTTCATAAACATTTAACGGAGATACCCCTGCCCAGGCTTCACTGTCACCAATAAATACGACATCAACCGTATTGACATCTTCTCCTAAGATACCGGCTGCGCTGATATTGCTCATACCATACCCTTCCGCATTATCTTTAGGATCAAAGATCTTAGAAAGACCCCAGAATAGAATGACAAGACCAATCAGAAAGAACAGGGTTCGAAGCACATACTGCTTATTTATCTTCATTATGTACACCCCCTAGAAATTTGCGTAAACAGGGTCCATTGGGATATAGCCAACCCCATAGGCACCAAATATAATCACAAATAAAATCAATCCATAATAGAATGCCCAGCGTACCGGTATCGGTTTTTTCGCAATTTCTTCGCGAATCCGGACTCCTCTTTCTTTCAGAAGCGATACCGCAAAGATAATAACCAAGGTAATCCCAACGATTAAATAATCCTGAATATCAAGTCCCATATTCATTAAGGTACCGTCAAAGAGCGGAGCAAAGCTGAACTGGGTAATCAATTTTTTAAACATGACAAGTCCGCTGCTAAGGCCATGCGCATTAAAAAACATTTCTCCGATAATAACCAAAAGACTGGTACGAATGATTCTAAAATAACGATAAGGTTTACCGTCCCGATTGATTTTCAATTTTTCCGTCAACTTCTGACCTGTCGGTGTTATAAGAGATGCGCCAAGTATCAAAACAAAGTGATACATTCCAAAGAAAATATAATTCCAGCCAACGCCATGCCATAACCCGTTTGAAAGCCAAACCGCAAATAAGGCAATACCACCCACAAGCACAGGCCCATAGTAGCGGTCAATCTTCTTTCTTGCGCTTAATGTCAATTTTTTCATAAATTTCGACATAGAAATTGGATAAAAGACATAATCTTTAAACCACGTTCCTAATGTAATATGCCAGCGCGTCCAGAATTCGGAAATAGATTGTGAGAAAAATGGCTGTTTGAAGTTTTCCGGTAAGGTGATTCCAAATACCTGACCCACTCCAATGACGATATCAATGGTGCCGGAGAACTCACAATACAATTGAATTGTATAGGCAATTGCTGCCACAAACATCATAAAGCCGTTGTAGCTGTTGAAATTTGTATATAATTCCTGAACAAGAGGATTGATACGGTCAGAGATGACCCTTTTTTTCATAACACCCCAGCCAATTCTCTGCAGTCCAAAGGTAAAATTCGCATATGTAATAGAATTGCCTTCCCACAGTTTTTCAGCCGTTTGAGAATATCGGCAGATAGGGCCTTCCATCAGGCATGGAAAAAAGGATAAAAACAAGAATAAACGAAAGAAATTATGATCTGCTTTAATGGTTCCCCTATATACATCTGCCATATAGGATATAGCTTGAAAGCTGTAAAAGGAAATACCGATAGGCAGAACAAAAGTCGGTATAGGAAGGGATACCGCTACGTTCATATTGTTGAATAAAACTTGTAAATTAGAAAAGAAAAAAGCTGTGTACTTTAAAACCAATAACGTACCTATATGTAAAACAGCGCCCATCGTTAAAAACCTGGCTTTTCTCTTTTGGATTTGCTGTTTTAACGCTTTTCTTTCTGCTCTTTCCAATGTTTTTTTCTTTGTATCAAATTCATTTTGAAGGGAATCCATCTTTAGGCCCATATAGTACATGATAAGGGCAGAAGCGATGATAAAAACAATGAGCTTTCCACTAATCAGATAAAAGAGAAGGCAATCCAAGAACAATAAACTAATCCATCGTTTGGACTTCGGTGTTATCTGATACAGACAAAATGAAAACGGCAAAAAGCCAAACAAGAAAAATAACGAGTGGTAGGAAGACAATTAGTCCTCCTCTACCAGGCGTTCTACCATTGCGTTGAGTGCTTCAACAGAATTAAAGTTTTTTGGAACGATTTCAACCGCAGGAATGATAATATCAAATTCCTCTTCCAACTGGGCTACCAGCGATATGATAGACAGTGAGTCAAGATAATGACCATCAATCAAATCAGTTCTGTTTACATCTAAATCAGGGTTAATATCCAATAAAATCTCTTTAATTTTGTCCATTTTCTATCCTCCTTTTATCTATAATGCGGTCCATTGATCTTCGATGTTTTAATATCAAACCGTACAGATCGCATTTTATCTCCTTTTTTCAAAATAATATCGGGCAGATTTCTTGTTAAGAATAAAGAAATTCCTTCCGTAGGACAATAAGCACCTGCCCTTTCAAAGACAAAGACATCACCAATTCTGAGATCGGTAATCGGCAGATTCTTAATTAGTATATCATTGACAGAACATAAAGCGCCACAAATATTCCATTCGGCTGCATCTCCTTTTATAGGATGATCCTGGCATAAATGAAATGGTGGAGTCCGCATACCCATATTCTGTCCATAATAAGCGATTTGATGGATACCTCCATCTACTATCGCAAAACGAACATTTTTGTTGATTTTCGTATCGACAACTGTTGTTATATAAGAACCGCAGCTGGCCGCAATGGTTCGTCCCATCTCCAAAACGATTTCAACATCTAAATCTATTTCCCGCAATAATGATTTGAAACTTCTTAAATAGGTTTCTTCATCAAAATCTTCGCTAAAATAGTCAATAGGAAGTCCCGGTCCGTATTCAAAGCTTTTCGCATCAAATCCATAATCACGCTTTAAGCGGCGAATTAATTTGACCATGCGGTTCATTTCTTTCTGCAGTACCTTAATGGAATGTTTCTGGGTTCCGGAAAAATATTGAATACCGACAATATTTAAATAAGAATAATGACTTTGATTCCGAATAATTCCGAAAATTGTATCTGCATCCATGCCAAACTGGTTGACGCTGGTTAAGCGTAAGATTACATCCAGAGACTGCTTATATTTTTTTGATAAGCGGTCCAGCAGATCCAATTGAGAAAGTGATTCTACCGTATACTTTCCAATCGATAATTTATTATCCAAATAGCTTTGAATATCCTGCTCCGCTTTATAAACTCCCGATAAGACAATTTTGGAAAGATCAATATTCTGATCAAGACAAACTTCAAATTCTCCCGGTGAACAGATCTCATAATAATCGATCATCGGTTCGATTTCCTTCACAATAAATGTATTTGCCTTAGCCGCATAAGCCAGCTTTACATTCTGCGGTAGTGAATCCCGCAAATGTTGAACCCTTCCTGCTAATTCATCGATATCAAAACAATACAGAGGAGTCTGAAAGTTTTGAAGCAGTTCTCTAATCTCATTATCGTCCACGATAAGCACCATCCTTTGCCGCCTGGAGCATAGCCTTGCGGTCTGTCTTTCCATTTTTGGTTAACGGCAGACTATCCAATTGATAAATCGAACGCGGAATCATATATGCCGGAAGTACGATCTTCAATTTTTCAATAAACTGGGTTTTATCAATATTTCCTGCATAGAAACAATAGATTCGTTTTTTCTTATCATCAAAGGCAGCTGAACACTGCATAACTTCCTCTATGTTTAACGCCTGCTTTTCGATTTCTTCCAATTCGATACGATGACCTTGATATTTGATCTGGAAATCTTTCCTTCCCTCGAACATCAATTCACCTTTATCGTTATAGGAGCCTAAATCGCCGCTGCGATAAATTCTTTCATAGAATCGCTTCTGCAGAGGATTTTGCACAAAGTGTTTCTCAGTCTGTTCCGGATTGTTGAAGTAACCAATACCAACCGATCTACCCTTAATACAGATTTCCCCTGTTATAGATGTGTCCGTTACCTTTTGATCGTTTTCATCCAGTAAAAATACCTCTTCATTTTTAAAAGCAGTTCCTATCGGAATACCGTTTGTGTAATCACGATTTGATTCAATCACATGATACGTACAGTTACAGGTGATTTCCGTAGGTCCGTATAAATTGATAAAGCGGGCATTTGGCAAAGCTTTCTGCCATGCCTTCAAATGTTTTAAAGGCATTACTTCTCCGCTAAACATCACAATATCAATGGTATCCGGTGTTTTATAGTCCAGTGCATGGAATACACATACTAAACTCAGTGCAGAAACTGCCCATATCAACATCGTAGCTTTATGCTCACATAAATAATCCATGAGCTCTACCGGCGCTGAGAAAAGCCGTTTCGGAATAATAATCAGAGCTGCCTGTGCTTTTAATGCGGAATATATATCCTTTACCGAAACATCAAAGTCAAAGGGAGCCTGATTGGCAATCCGTGCTTTATCATCAATTTCAAAGGTATCCGTAAATACATCAATAAATTCAATAACAGATTGATGAGAAATCATAACACCTTTAGGAACACCTGTTGATCCGGATGTAAAGTTAATATACAAAGGATCAACATCAACCGAATTTTGAAGCTGCATTTCTAATTGACTGTCCTCAAGGGTTGATTCCTTTTTTAAATCATCAATTAAACATATTTCTACATTGGGAAAAACATCGCAGGCATGTTCAAATAAATCTTTGGAAGTGATCACAATACGAGCCTGTAATACAGATTGAATCTGCTCTAGGCGATAATCTGTATGATCCGGATTGTAAAGTGAATAATAGTTTCCGGAATAGGCGGCTGCGAAAAAGGCGCATAGAGCATCATTTGATTTCTCCATGTATACTGCAACCGGTTCATGAATAATTTGTTTCTGCATTAGATGTTTTGCCGCATTACGGCTGAAAGTACGCATTTGTTCAACAGTAAGTGTACCATTCTGATCAACAAAGGCTTCTTTCTCTGGCTGCTGCCTGTAAAACTCTTCTAATAAATACATCACATTATGAATCATGAAAAGAATGCCCCCTTCTATTTCATACCAATGCATTTTATATAATATCAAAACTTCATCAACTTTGCTCGAAAATTTTATTAGGGCAAGGTTAAATTTATGAAAAATTATCAGGGGGTACGATTTTTTTTGTTTTTTTT
>CACYBS010000127.1 GCA_902772725.1 Erysipelothrix rhusiopathiae | reverse complement strand
TGAAGAAAAACGTGTTGGTCATTCGGTTTATTTTATTGATTTAAAGCATACGTTGACCATTGAAGAGATTCTTAGGGATCATAGAGATAAATTAGTCGAAAAACCATCTATGCCTTTTAAGGTGCTTATAGATGAATTTTTGCATCGTTCTAAAGGCTGGCAAAGACCAAGACCTAAGAAGAAGGAACAATGATTTTATTCATAATTAGTTGATTATGGATCATATGATTTGATGGAATTCTTTTTTATCGACCAAATTGATATTGTAGAGGGTATTTAGTTTTCACTTATCTGTAAGTTGTTTTTTCAACTATTTTTTCTAATAGAATAGAAATTTCCATGATTAGTGTAATTGTTCCGATTTTTAATGCTGAAAGTTCTCTTCCTCGTTGTTTGGATAGTATAGTTTCACAATCTTTCAAGGATTTGGAAATTATTTTGGTAGATGATGGGTCGACGGATGGTTCACGTTGTATTTGTGATGCTTATTCTGCTCAGGATAGTAGAATTAAGGTCATTCATAAGCAGAATGGCGGAGTATCAGAAGCGAGAAATGTAGGTTTAAGGGCGGCTAAGGGGGAATTTGTACAGTTCGTTGATAATGATGATATTATCCATCCTCAGATGATTGAAATTCTTTGTAATCTAATCAATAGTGGAGATTATGATTTTGCTATGTGTTACGGAGAAAAGATATTTAATATAGATGAAATTACAGATAGAATCCAAAGGCCAGTTCCCATTTCTCCTGCTGTTGAGATCTCTTCAGATTATTGTTTGAGGAATCTTTATACAGCAGAAAAGGTTTTACGGGTTCAGTATCATTGGATTTGGAATAAATTGTATAAAAGAGAACTGATTCATAATATCTGTTTCGTTAATAATTCGATTGAAGATGTTGTTTTCAATAATTGTGTTTATCAACGAACAGGGATGGCCATCATGACATCAAATCATCTTTATTATTGGATTCAACGGTCGAAATCCCTATTGCATTCTGGAAATTATGAACGAGAAGGCAAAGAGTTAAATTCATACATGCAATGCTTATTAGACATCCCTATTGAAAATTCACTTTATCGATCCTATTGTTTAAGGAGATTATTTAGAACTATGTTTTCAGCACAATATTGGTCTAGAAATACAACAAGCCATGACATTGAGAAGTCTCTTAGCAAGAAAATTTATAAACAGAGAATAAAAGAGTTTATTCATAATTCACATATTCCTTTATCAGAAAAAGTCGTTTTACCATTATTCTTTTATTTTCCCTTTTTATACTCTTTATTTATTTCGATAGCTGAAAAAAAACATAACAAAGGTAGTAGTTTTATATCCGGTAGGTTCTAATATATATCAAGTGGGGGCTCCAATTGATATGATAAGTGTTATTGTTCCTATTTATAATGTGTAGGATTATCTATGTTTTTGCCTTGATATCATTATTTGTCAAACATATTATGATTTATAGATAATTTTAACTAACAAGACTATTCCTCTTCTTGATAAATATCTATTCTTGGTTTGTCGTTATTGTCCTTTTGTATATCAAGTTGTTATCTATACATTGGGGGGCGAATAAGAAGAAAGAAGTTTATTATGACATTTTAATATTTTTAATATGAGTAATTTGGCATTAATTATCGCTGGAGGTTCTGGCAATCGGATGGGGCAGGACATCCCCAAACAGTTTATGCACATTGACGGTGCACCCGTTATCATTCATACGATGAAAGCATTTGAGCAGCATCCTGACATCGATGGGATTGCAGTTGTATGCTTACATGGTTGGGATACAGTATTGCAGTCTTACGCCAACCAGTTCAACATTACCAAATTGAAATGGATATTTCCTGGTGGCAAATCAGGTATGGAGTCTATTCATAATGGTATTTATGGATTGAAGGAAGCGGGTTGTAATGACGAAGACCTTGTGTTAATTCATGATGCTGTTCGCCCTCTGCTCTCTCAAGAGATAATTTCATCAAACATCGCAATTTGCAAAGCTTTCGGTTATGCCATTACGGGTATTCAGTGCCGCGAGGCTATATTAAAGAGCGATGATGGATTCACAACTACAACCAGTATTCCACGAGACACGTTGATTCGTACCCAGACACCACAAACATTCCGACTTGGAAACATCATTTCAGCGCATGAAGAGGCAGCTCGGAAAGGCATCAAGGATTCGGTGGCTTCCTGTACATTGATTGCGGAACTTGGC
>CACYBS010000126.1 GCA_902772725.1 Erysipelothrix rhusiopathiae | reverse complement strand
CTAGAATTGCGCCGCAGGACAAAAAGCTTTTTAAATGCGAAGTTGCAAAAAAATAACTATAAAGACTCCTATGCACTTATAAAGAAAACGAACGGCATTTATTATTTTCTAAAAAAAGAACTGTATCAAGGCGACTTAGAATCACCGGCATGGGCACAGGACAAGCATATTGCAGTACTATGCAGTATCTTAATAGGGAGCTGGTGTCAATCAGATGGTGATTTGAAACTATTGGAATTTATTGCGCAAAAGCCGTATTCAGAAATAATAGACTATCTTGATCGGTATACAAATGGCGAAATGCCGTTAATTCTGAAAAAGCGCTATCACGATCAAGTTAGTTATGAAATTACTTTCCCTGAACTTGCGTGGTTTGAGGTGAAGGATAGTTTTTCTGAAGCACTTTTGGAACAATTTCTATCAATGATCAAGCCTATTATATCAGACAAAACAAATACTTTTAGTGGCTTGCTAAAAAGAGGAATAATAAGATCATTGATCTTCCTTGCGATATACAATCAAAAACAGTCAGCTGTAGATCGATGTGTTAATGAAATATTGTCAGATGTAAACTGTCCTGATGAATGGAATAGTATTGCCAACCACATACAAGGCTTGTGTGAAGCTTCACCGAAAGCAGTATTTTCTCTACTTCAATCCGGATTGCATGATAAGTCTGGTCTGCTTGAACTTTTTGCAGAAAAAGAAAACTCTATCTCCTGGGGAGGCTCAAATTATTGTCAGATTCTCTGGGCAGCCGAAATGCTATTGGGGAGCAGACAATATGCGATTTGTGCCATTAGATGGCTGATGGAATTAGGTGATTGTGTTGAAAATTGTTCGTCCGGAAACAATCCACGTGAAACAGTTTTGAAGATTTTTTGTATCTATTACAACAATGCAGCAGTTTCAGTTGATGAAAAAATGTACTTGGCAGAAGAAGGGCTTGAGAAATACAGCTATCTTTGGAATATTCTATTTGAGCAGTTACCATACAGAACCAGTATTTCGATCTTACCTGTTCAAGAGTTCTCTTATCGAGAAGATGATGATATTAGAGTGAAGGAATTATCGTGGGCGGAGATTAATCAACAACGACTTGCTATTTATAACCAGTTGTTTGCGAAGATAAACAGCAATATTGAGAAGTGGCTGAAAATGCTCCAACTCTTTCCGAATATTACTGATTCAATGCTGGATGCAGCCTTTGATACATTGATAACTGATCTTAAACAAATGCAGGATACAGATCGAGAGCGTATACAATATGGATTACGAGAAATCATTTATGATCATCGTTTTTTCAAAGATGCTGACTGGTCAGCTAATGAAAATCGCATTGCTCGAATTGAAACATTCTGCAAATCGATTTTCTTTGATGAACCATTTTACAAATATTTATATTTAACGAGAACTGATGATTTCCCCTTCTTTGATCCCACACCATATTGTGAAAAAGGTCATGATGGCTACTATTCTCTGAACCAGAGGAAACGGAAAAGAATACTGCAAGAAGAATTTGCACAATTCAAAAAAGAGAGGATTGATTTAGCGTGTTTTCTTCAGAAGGTGGATAAAACTAAGCTCTATGGTATAGGTTATATGATCGCAGAGTTTTATTCTGATGGCAAATACAGCGAAGAAACTCTGAAGAAAATGTTAACCGTTTCTGAAATTGGAGAAGTTATAGCAGATTATATACGATGGTGCTATTATAATGAAACAAAAGACAATTTTGAAAGTGCCTTAAAAACGACTGAAGGGTATGATTCCAGTTGTAAACTGTATTATCATGTATTACAGATACCACCTGTTGACCATAGCTTCTTAGAGCTGTTAGCTCAACAGCCACCTGATATCCAAAAAGGATATTGGACATCTTCTTTTTGGATAGTAAATCTCTCTTCTCCAGATATAATCGATCATATCATGCCAAAGTTGTTTGAATATAAGCTTTGGAAGAAAGCGTTACAAATCATAAACCATTTCAAAAGCCAAATAACAAGCAATCAATTAATTGAATATCTGGATACAACACTATGCTTAATCGATGAAAAAGAATCTTATAACGATAATATGACTAAATACGAAATTGACGAAGTGGTTTCGTATTTGGAACGGGAAGTTGTTACTGATGAGCAACGTTCCCGCCTAGTAAAGATAGAATTAGCACATATATTTGATATAGGATGGAATCGTGCAAAAAATGTACAGCGACATATAAAAAAGGATGCTCGCCTTTTTGCAGCTATATTATCCAGAGCATTTAATTATGATGATAGTGATCGCATAAGGTACCGTCGTTTATATGATGCAATACATTTTTGTCCCGGAGAAATAGATGGTTCCATTGATCGAAGTATACTGAAAAAATGGATCGAAGTATTTCAATTCCGTCTAGAAAAGCAAAAACAGGGG
>CACYBS010000125.1 GCA_902772725.1 Erysipelothrix rhusiopathiae | reverse complement strand
AGAATCTTTCGTACCTTATTACGGTTAATGCCAAATTTGATGGATGTATCCCTTATAGAACCTTCTGAATAATATTCTTCCTTTGTACTTCGATAATAAGCTGCAACCTCTTCCATAAAATCCCAGTCTTCTTTAGATATCGGCATGCTTCACCTTCTTTCATTTCACATTTAGACATATCTTACCAGCATTATAAAATGAACAATAGATATATACAATGGCTAACAATTGATTTTCACAGTTAGACATAGTATAAGCCTATAAAAAGATGGCTTTCGCCATCTTAAATCATCTTTAACTCTTCACCTGTAATCAAATTATAGATACCCGGTTTGCCGTACACTGTGTAATAAATCTTCTCTTTTTCGAGTGGTAAAGTATACCGGTCAATCACAAAATCACCAAATGCCTTAACCTGTTTTTCCGATAATCCCGATATAACAAGCCAGCCAATATCATCCATTTCATCCATATGATCCAACAATTCATCCCTAAAGAACAACAAGATTTCCTTATCATCCGAAATGAATGCGATGTTGCATAATACACTGTCTTCTTCTCCCTCGAAATCAAGAATATAGTAATGATTTTTAATAATTTCAGTATGTGTATCAAATATCTCGTTTGGATCAATTTTTGCGACTTTATCAAGAGCATCGACCATCACTAACATCAATTTTGCCGAATTGGAATTCTCAACCTCAAAAATATTAGGTTTCAATGCCGTTTTTTCATCCATGGAGCATTCCCGCATAAACGCTGCAGACTCTCTGGTCTCAAATATTTTTTTACCTCTTTTTGTCAAGATATAAAAGCTATCCATATTCTCAACTGAATACTTTCCAAAGTATCCAAGATTATATAGTTTCTCAGAAGCTGCACTTAACTCTTGATAAGAATCTTCATCACCGGCATCCATATAATCCGGTTTATAAAAGCCGGTTTCTGCGATTCTCAATAAGATATACAACATTGAATCTCCATAACTTCCGCCGATATCTTTAACAAACCGTTTTACACCGAAACTGTATTTCGATTTCTGGCTTTCTGAATAAGATAAAGAATCATCATTTACTGTTAAAATATCTTCTAAATTCGCATCTTGAAGAAATCCATCCAAATATTCATAGTACGTTCGATCCGTGTCTTCCCCTTCAGAAAACTCAATCGGCTTATCTGTATCCATAGAGTAAATAACCGGGTCTTGATACAATTTATATCCGATATTGCTGTAGGAGATCTCTAAATTTTCATTGGATACCAGCCGTTTCAATAAACGGTCAATATATTCTTTTGAATATCCGCACAGAACATAATGGTCAATGTCAAAACATGCATTTTCCATCATACCTTCCAACATATCAAAGTCATCTTGATTTTCTGATAAAATCCCAATAAAACAGATGGAATCATCTGAATTTTGACCCATATATTTAAACAGGAAATATTTACTTGCCAAAAGTAAATCGATTGGATAAAAAGAATCATTATTATGCGATTCCATTTTCAATTTCATTACTTCATGAGCTAAAAAACGAAGCTTTATCGAATTACTGCCATCAATATTATAACTTCGATCTTCGTACTCTACTTCATTTAAGACAATGTACTTTCTTAAAAAAGAGCGAGCTGCACTGTTGGAAAAAGCCATAGCTCCGCGCTTTGATACTTTATATATATCTCCATATCCGTCAAGTTGATACTTTGTCAAATAACCATTCTCATATAATTCATCAATAGCAGCTACAATATCTTCTTTTGAAATAGTCTGGGCATCCGGCTGTGTGTCCGGTATCAAACCCAATCCATTCACGGCGTGAACCAGACAAACAACCTTAGCGTTCGTATTGGAAGCCATATCCCTTTTGAATCGGGTAGCATTAAACGGGATTGCTGCAGCATCACTTTCATAAGTTGATAATGATTCCGGTTCTTCCGGAATCAATAATCCATCCGGATCATTTCCTTTGGGCATTTCATGAGTGGATTCCAATTTATTTCTTCTTTTCCGCAAGTCTTCAAGTTGTCGGACCAGCTCATCATACTGGTCTGAGTTTCCAAGAGATTCTTTCAAAACCGGCAGCTGTTTTTCGTATTTCGCTATGATATCATCAATCTCCTTAAACGCCGCACCTAAATCCTGAATTAATTCTTTCTTAGACATAAACCTATTCTCCTTGTATTTAATATATCATGAAAACAATAAACAAGATTCGTTACTCTATTCCCAATAAATAAACAGAAGCTATACCTTCAAACACGGGAAAAATCAACATTTTTTTAATTCTTCACCTGTCATCAAATTATAAATTCCCTTTTCACCATATACCATGTAATAAATTTTCTCTTTTTCAAGAGGAAGTTCAAAATACTCTAATACAATATATTCCCATTAAGAAACAAATTCACAAAAGTGAGACAGTAAATGTACCGGTCACTGATTATTAATGATAATCTCGTTTCAGCTTTCGCTAAATCTAATATTTTTTTATACTTTTAGCGGAATCAGAAGATTTATTGTTTCGAAAATCACTTATCGTATTTATTCGTGAAATAGATCATCCAGTGTCACCTGGCTTTGAACGAAATTGCTGTATTTATTTTTCTTTACTCCATAAGTTGTGATCATTGTGGTCTGCAGGGATAGCCTGGTACCCGTCATTCTTCTGAAAGTCTCAAGTTTGTTTCTGAGCACAGTATCATACATCTTGTCTATCACAAACTCATTGATTGAATATTTCATCTCACAAAGATTTATGATTCTATCTCTGCGTTCCAGAACCAGGTCAATCTGTGCACCGTCAATTCCGAGATCTTCATCGCCCTTTGTGTACCATACGGACTCATCTGTCAGAACCCCGGAAATGCCAAGCTTATGTTTTATCTGTCTAATATGGTCTTTACAAAGCTGCTCAAAAGTCAAACCTGCCCATGCCCGACGTACCGGGTTATCAATCGTATTGCTCCAATAATGTTCGTCTTTTCCATAATGATCTTTGAGATATCTAAAATAAAATGCTGTGTAGTAATCATCCATCAGGTAACAGTTCATATCATCTTTTCCGCTAATTTTAATACTTTTAGCGGAACCGATGGAAATATCTTTGGATTCATCGCAAATATCTTTGGATTAGTAACCAAAAACTTTGGATTCAGATGAAGGATTACCCTTCTAAGTCTTTAGAAATGAAAGAATAATTCAGTTACCGAAGAAAGAGTAACAGCATATTAAAAAAGAACATTGCATACGCTCAATGTTGTTGAAACCATATCCCAACAAAAGTGAAAGGAAGCCCAAAATCGAGCCTCCTTTAAGTTTATATTCCTGTAAATTCATCATCCCGGGCTTTAAAAGCTCCGGCAATAAAGTGAAGGATTCTTTTCAATAGAGATTGAATAACCGCCATGATAAATACACAAATCACCAGACAGAGTCTTAATGCCACCATAACCCAATGAATCACAATGTTGTTTTCTTCTTTGAATTTCATGATTACCTCCTTCTTTGTACCTAGATCATACCTTACCCATGGAACAGAATATATATCCAAAAAATTGGCATATAAAATTATCGCATTGAAATGATTATGCGTTGATTTTTTGATTTCCGCTTCATTAATGGAATTTAATTATGAATAGTTCTGAATATTGGGTTGTGGAAACATTTTTAGAATTTGAGCTGGAAGGAATATTGTACCCTTTTAGACTAAAAAAAAGGAAACTGCTTTAAGAATCGATGTGAGCATTAACCGATATTCATATATCAGTTAAAATACTATAAAAACTGAATCATCCTGAATCAATCGAACGAAACAGTCAATACTAATTCTTTCTTGAGCCAGAATAACAGAATAATCAACTTGTACTTTGCAGTATAAAAGCTTTCTTTCATTTTTCCTATAAACGAAAATATCATTCATTCCTATATCTGCCTGTCGATACAATTGGCACAATATAGCATCATTGCTCTTAAATGCGATAGGAATTGAAATTCTTTCATAAAAGTTGAATTTTAAATTAGATTGCGCATTCCCTACAAAAATATAAGTGTCGCTATCCTGTGAAAATATTGTTAATGTTTGGATATTTGGATAATAGCAAGATAACACTATGGCTAATATGGTTATGGACACTTCACCGGCATTTTTCTTCCTTTTTCTCCCATTTGAAAGAATATCTCCAGGAATCGGCCATTCTTTATATAGTTTCTTAATCCATGTTTGATATGCTTCCATATCCAGTGGATCATTTTTCTCTACATATCGGCGAAGATAACTCTTTATAGGAGCAAGCATGGAAACAGAGGCATATATAATCTTATACAAATTACCTTCCTCATAATCACAGAGTTGGGAATAATCTTCTTCCATGATTCTATAAATCGGAAATCCTTGATCAATTAAAGTGTTTAAATAATCTGCTCTGCCCGGGGCATCATTGATTTCGGTTAATACCCAATTAGGAACTATGATTAAATCATAATCTTTTAGAACTCTCTCTGATTTTACACCGTTCATAGCCATATTTTGTAAAAAAGAAATACTACTGGTATCCATAATCGCAATATGCTTTTTATCATTCATCTGTACAATCTTTTTCACCGTTATCAAACACCCTTTCCCTTCATCAATTGAATCTCTGTCTTTATATTTTCTAGAAATTCTTCATTGTCTGCATGGTATTTCAATTCAGGATCCTTCATCTTCATATTCTCAATCTTGCTGTGCAAATAAGATGTATCGATTACATAAGATGGTTTTACCAGACTATTATCCAGTCCCAGTCTGCTGAATTGTTCCGGTAAATTTTGAATATGTATATCCAATACTTCTTTTACCTGAAGCTGTAACTTTTGATTCTCACTGTTTACAGCATATTCATAAAGCGAAACCAAAACGGCTTTGTAAGGAGCCTGATAGGCAGACATACAGCACAAAACCCTAGACAAAAAGTCCATTCCTGTCAGTTCACAAAAATACTTTTCTACTCCACCCAGTAACATTTTAGCCGCAAAATATTCTGCTTTTCTCTCTTCGAGTGTATTATCGCTTTCTATGACATGATCAAAGGAAACTTTATCAAATAAAAGATGATATACCTCGTGCCATGCAGTGAAATACTGATTTACCCTTGGAAGTGCTGTATTGATAACCGGTATCGTTTTCCCTTCTTTTATAAAGATAGCACCACTCCAATATTGGTCTTCGATAGGAATTTGGACTAATCCATATTTTTTGAGAACGAGAATTCCAAGTTGAGGCATTGGTGTTCCATTCATAAAAAAAGGATTCATCCTAAATAAATCAGCCTGTGTACAAATCTCATCTCTTATTTCTCGATTCTTTTGAATCACTATATCAATATTTTTTGCGGTAATTATTTCGCTCATAATCTACACCTTTAATAATAAATAGTACATAAATCTACAATGTCTAGAAGTAAGTTATATTGCCTTTGTGCAACTTCAGTCATTTCATGTTCTGTCGGAGCATTCTTAGAATACACTGCGCTGATTTTGGGAGATGGTTCAGGTGTATACAACATCAAGTCTTTCGCAGACATATTTAGCGTTTTCAAGATTTTTTGAAGATGGTGGTCAAATGTTCTTTTATTATTGATACTGCCATTTAATATTTTATCCAAAGTTGGACGGGATATTTGCACTTTCTTTGCGAAAGAAACCTTTGTATAACCCTTATCTCTAATGCAGTCTTTAAGTTTTGAAGCCACCAAATTTCTATTTTCAAATAATTCTTCAAACATGATTGCTCCTCCTCTCAATATCATAATACTTAAAACAAGCTATTTTTACAATTGTGTGTAAATATTTTTTTTACATTTTTACATGTTATTGAAATTAATCCTTGTAACCCATATCATCATAAACAATTAATTATTATGAAAACTATATCTACATAAACTAAAAAGGAAGCCCAAAATAAACTGGTCCCAAAGTCAAGGACAAAATGTTGACAGTTGATCAGAAAGATAACCGGCAGACTGCAGGAATAAACCAGTCTGCCGGT
>CACYBS010000124.1 GCA_902772725.1 Erysipelothrix rhusiopathiae | reverse complement strand
ATCCACCTAACAAATTCTAGCGAAAAAGCATTTCGGATTATCTTTGTTTTTATATTCATATCACTTCTCAATCTGCTTCAAACACTTATCCAGTTTCTTTTCAAACACCACTTCACTAAAAACCTGTTCATAAGCACGCCTGGCATTTTTAGACATCTCCTTAAACTCTCCGTCATTCTGGCTGTACACCCCTTCAATCATCCGTGCCAATGCCGTAGCCGAGTTACGACGATACACGAGTCCTGATTTATATTTTTCTATGACAGAAGCAGCACCGGCAAACTCCGAACATATGCATGGTTTACCAAGTGACATAGCCTCCGCAACTACTCCCGGTACAGGATCATCACGTGAGGCACATACCAGAAAGTCTATATCATTATATAATTTATACATATCATTTAGTTTTATCTCATCCTTGTATAAAACATTTCCCGGATATTTTTTTGTCAACTCCTTCAAGCCATTTGTAATACCCGCATCATAACCCATACCGACAAAAAGAAAGAAACATCCTTCCCGTACCTTATCAGGGAGTCGCTCGATAGCACTTTTTAATACATCCTGCCCCTTTCTATATTGAACTGTTCCAGAAAGCGCAAATACTTTCTTATCCGGAATATCGATATGAAAATCACTGCCGTCCGAAAACCTTGCAAGATCAGGAACACTATACATAAGATTTTTTACTTTATATCTAGGGAAACGACTGATAAGCATCTTTCCGGCATACTCCCCAGCGGAATAGATATGAATATTGGAGGCCACCTCACGAGGCATTTCCTTCGCCGAACCTCTTTTATAACTATCCCCCGCCTCATGAATCCACCATAAAACTAAAGAATCAGTTGAATTAAGGAGATTAATGATCGGAGCACATTTTATAGTATTTACTATTATTTTTGAAAATTGTTTTCTAATACTTAATATCATATCCAAATGTAAAAAATCCGGATAATAGATAACCGGAATCCCCATCTGAACTGAATGTTCCGAGAACCTCTCTCCATCCAGTCCACATATTATAATAACCTGATAGCCTCTTCGTTTCAGAGACTCTGCCATGCGAAGAAGAACTATTGGCGCTCCTGTAAGAGACAGCTCATGGCTGACCAAAAGGATAGTTTTATCCACATCTTCTTCATATCCTTCGATTATCTCTTTTCCATAAATTGTGGAATCACTATCAGACAAATAACCTAATAATTCACTTATACTATGAATATCAGGACGGTTCGACACTTTGTCATCCGCACTCTTTTTAAATGCTTTCTTTACACCTGACATAATGCGAAATATCCCTTTGTCTATCCTGAATAGCAGTGGGGACTTATGATATATATTCTTTAATTCTTTTTTGAGACCAGCCTCCATCTTTCAAACCCTTCTCACAAATGCTGATATGTCCTATAGTTTATTAAACAATACACTTAGTGTATAAACTATCTGTAATCCCAGATCATCTAAATAAAACTTTCTGATACCTAGTAAACTGAGTTTTTTTCGAAATGACTTTTTATACATTGATACGTCATTTATGATTTCCATATATTCATCAACTATCATATCAGAGTAACCGGTTCTTAGTTCTGCCATCTGTCTGGATACATGCTGCACACTTATATAATTCTTTGATTTTCGTATCTTTGAGATGATATCTCTCTTTACTCCTACCGTATTATTACCATGCTGTCTATATGATAAATGAGCCTCCGGATCAACTATCATCTTTCCTCCAACAGCTAGACAAATCTTGAGAATCCATGTATCAACCGTAAGCATATATCCAGGTTCATATTGGACAGCTATATCTAAAAGTCTCCTGTTGAAAACTTCTGTACAACCGGCAGCATCATTGACAAGAAATCTGGCATAGTTAGTTCTATGCCTTTTTAATATATGTTCTTCAATAAGATTCAGGTTTTTATCAACTAAATGCTGACCACTATAATAAAGAATAGGGACATCAAGCCCCCATCTTTCCTCACATCGACGGACTCTTCTTAATCCAACACTTAGCTTATCCTCATCCCAGACATCATCCTGATCACAAAATGCGAAATAATCAAAATCCTTCGACTCCGCCATCTCCATCAATTCCATGTAGCTTTTCTGGACACCAAAATGTTCCCCCTTATACCATTCCAGAGAGAACCTATCTTTAAAGCTATCTAATATCTGATGAGTTCCGTCAGATGAACCATCATCTCGAACCAACACACTCACCTCAACGTCTTTTTGCGAAAACAGACTATCCAGTTGTTCTTTTATATATGCCTCACCATTATATGTTGATAATAAAACTAAAATACTCATTTTCACTAACCTATATAACTCTCGATGTTTTTTATAATCCTATCAGAATTCGAGATATATTCTTTATAATTCTTCAAATAAACATTTCTATATGCCGTTTCAAGATCTGTTGTTTTAAACACTGGCTCAATAAGCTTTAATCTGCCAAATTGTCTCACTATCTGCAATTGATGATCATCTACATGTTCGTTATATTTTTTTAATCTCGGTATAGCAATCACTTTCTTCTTCAGCATTAAGGAATTAATAATCACGCCCGTACCTGCATGGGTTATAACTAAATTACACTCTCTTATTTTTTTATTAAACTCATCCTGCGTCATATAATCCACATATTCAAAGTTTCGTGGTTTATAACCACAAGCTCCGATCTGGGCAAATACAGGTTCATCAATTATATTATTATCGATAAGTTTATCAATCTTTCTCAGCAATCTATCAAACTGGAATTTCTGAGAGCCTACCGTCACCAAGATCATATCAGTACACCCTCCCTTCATATATTGCCGTAGGATAATGTTTTAACAATGATTTCCATTGAACATAGAATCTATCAGCCAGTCCCATTTTATATATAAATCTACCGGTTCTAGTAGGTATATAAACATTCGCGATGGACTCTATATATATAATCTTTTTCTTGAATATATGCCCTATAAAAAGCATCGGAATAGTTGAAAGCACACCCGTTGAAATAATGACATCAGGTTTTTCTTTCAGAAAGATTACGAAAGACTTCACAAGGTTTATTATGATTTTAAAAAAACATAATATTTCTCTTCTATTAGTCTGGTATAAATAATAATCAATCCCAGGATCATCATTATTATATTTTGTCTTTTCAGTCACAACAAAAACTTTATATTTCTTTTCTAAAGGTTTCAGCTTCATCAGTTCTTCATAATGTCCGCCCGATGACGAAATCAAACATACTTTCTTCATTAAGTCACCTTTTTTTATATTCTTCATTCTTCTTTTGAACTGCATGCAGAATTGCCATGTCTACGTCAAACTGGTCAGCCTGCGTAAGTAGAGCAGCCACATCTTTCGGCAGACACTTTCCATCATATCCTCGAGCATCCGGATATACAAATGTATGACTCCGTCCCATCCTTTCGTCCATCAGCCAAGCTTCGCGGAGCTCAGTGTAGCTTATACCCATATTCTCAGCAAGATCGTAAAACTCATTACAGAAAATAACCTTAGCAGCCAGGTAACAGTTCTCCATATATTTTGCAAGTTCAGCCGTTCTGCTATCGACTATTTTAATCCTCAACTCAGACGAATATACCTGCTGATATGCATTAACAACTTTCTCTACATATGGCTGCTTCCCGCCAAGCGTGATCCATTTTCTGTGTGATAATTCAACATATGGATGATCCACAGTCTCTCCACAATACTCAGGCTGGAACACGATGTTCTTATCATATTTTTCTATCATAGAATCCGTAAATCCCACCGGAACAGTAGATCTAAGAACGATAACATCTGTTTCTAGCCATGAAACAACCTCTTCAACTATATGCGTATCACATTCTCCCGTCTCGCCCTGCGGCGTCGGAACACAAACAAAGGAGATGTCACATTCATTGACTTCAGCTTTAGTTCCAAGCCCTTTAGGTTCATCATATATAACCGCATCAGGAAAAAGCTTTTCCATGGCAGCTCCTACATATCCATCTCCTATAATTGCAATCTTCAAAGCTTTTTCTCCTTGTACTTTACAAATTACAAATCATCTATATTTACGAGGAATATAACTCATATAAAGACATTTAAGAATTTTCTTATACATCACTATCCCTGTTGTCCAAATCAATTCAAGAGGATATTTACACATAACGTATCCTAAATCACGAAAAGAAAAACTGTCACGCCATATATTACAATACTTATAAACCAGCATTAATTTTAAATATTTCTGATCATACTTCTTGACCTTTTCGTTTTCAGCAATCGTTTTGTCCATCCATTTATGTATATCGTGGATGGAAACTCCATCCATCAATTTCTTAAATCCCAACGATTCCTGACATAGATAATCCATATCCGTTGGCCTATATAATCCCGAAAGTACTCCTCGTTTAATCTTCGTGGCAACAAGTTTCTGCCCTACGCTAATATTATAGTCCGAAGCTTGTCCCTTATGAACTCTATAAAGGCATAGACACTTTTTTAGCATATGTATCTCGTCGCCACGTTCACTGATTCGAGTCCATAGATCATAATCCTGTGCTTTTCTACAAGATACATCATACCTAATATCATTATCAATTAAGTATTTTCTTCTAAACATTACTGAAGAATGTACTATGCCACAATTCAAAACAAAACCTGCTTTTATAAACTCAGGAACACTCGGGATAGCTCCCGCCACAAAACACTGTTCTCCAAAGGCCATCCCCCTAGAAACCAATACACTGGCATTTTTGTTCTTTTCAAAATATCTAACCTGTTCTTCTAGCCTACGAGGAAGAGCTATATCATCAGCATCTAACTTGGCTATGTACTTTCCTCTCGATAGTTCTATTCCCCAGTTGATACAGTAAGCCAAGCCTTTGTTCTCGTCACATTGATAAAACCTTATTCTTTTATTATTATATTTCTTTAAAAAACTAAAATCCGAGTATTTATCGGACTTATCATCAATCACTATAATCTCAAATTCATGATAAGTTTGATTTAATATACTCTCTATCGATTCTTTGAGCATATAGTACTGAGTATTATATGTCGGTATTATAACAGAAACCATTATCTTTTTATTAATCACGGCAAATAACCTTATTTTTCAAACGATGATTTATTAGGACATTTATGTTCAAAGCATTTAATCATTCTTTTCTTTACTAACCCGAACTCTTCATCACTTAAAAATGAACTGTCATTAAGACATACTACCGAAGTTTTCTTGTCCATTATCATTTTCTTTATACTTAATCCGCTATCCAACATATATAGCTTTCCAAACTTTGTACTCCGTGGAGCAAAACAACCACTTGCCAATTGCCAATCTCTAAATAGCCACTGATTATTATCAAGCTTTATATTTCTAAATCGACGCTTGCACGTTTCATGGAGGGATTCATACTCTTTATCCCATAACTCTTCATATGTTTGTTTTAGAAATGAAGTACAAATATGAAACTCATAAAAGGAAGAAAAATGATTCCATGGAAGAAGCAGATAGTTTTTGATCTTATGCTTTAATTCATACTTCGGATTAAACCATAGCTTCTTATTTTTTTTCAAAACACGTGACTTGTCAAAATATGAGTTGATGATTGCCATATTGTTTAGTGTTATACAACCCATATTATACTTGTCTTCCATTATAGCCGGTGACATAATAGCGCTGTCGCAGGGTCTGCCATCCCGGAAGAAATCCGTCGGCTTTACCGGATTAATAACAAATACATCATCATTGAAAAAAACAAACTTATCCGCTAAACCATTTATCCTATGAAGATTCAGCTCAATTGTGTTTGCACTAAAAGTCGGAAGATACTCCGACGGGATGTAATCCTTATGATTAACAATATTTAGTTTGGGATTATCAGTATTAAGCCAATTCGGAATATGTCCGCTTGTAATAAAATGAATCTTGTT
>CACYBS010000123.1 GCA_902772725.1 Erysipelothrix rhusiopathiae | reverse complement strand
ATTAGCCCATAACTGGGAAAACAGAGAAAAAGCCGGAAACCACTATTTTATAAGTGTTTCCGGCTTATTTGCTTTAAAACTTGAGATGATAACATATATTTAAGGTGATACTGAAGTAAAATCATATATTTCAAACCCTTAAACGTTTCGAAAATGTATCAATTTTGATAATATACCATTATAAGAAAAGGATAATACAATGAAAAAAGCATATAAAAAAGTAGGAAAGCTGCGCTTTGGACTGGAGGCGCTGTTAAAGCTGTGGCAATTTCAAACCGTCGTGACTTTGATTCTGTTTTTTCCAATTCAAATCTTAAATAATCTGGTTACTTGGACTGCCAATTCGACAGGATCTGCAGCCACAACCGCCAATTTATCGCAAATTTTAAACTGGAGGCTTCCGGTCATCATCTTATTGGGATTTCTGATTATGCTCATCTACTTTACGGTAGAGCTCCTTTCGCAAATATATCTTTGCGAAAACATACTCAACGATGGAACAGCCGGTGTATGGGACTGTTTAAAACAGGGTTTTAAATCATTAAAGGCATTTGCCAATCTCAAGGGATTATTGATTATCTTATACATTATTATCGGTGTACCGATTTGCGGTATGGGATTTTCTGTCAGTGCCACAAAGAATTTGTATATTCCTAATTTTATTACCAGTGTGATATGGTCCAACCCTTTATATACCGCAGCATATCTTGCCGTGATATGCCTTCTGTTGTATTTGGGCAGGCGATTAATATTTGTGTTTCATGCCATAATAATTGACAAACTTAATCTGGATGAAGCAATTGAGCAATCCAAACAGCTTTTAAATAAACATCGACGTAATTTAACATGGCGAATTATCCGATACTTTGTGTTAGCATATTTACTTCTCGGAATTATTTATTTTCTTGCGAAAATACTTCCATACGCTCGACTCGATATATTAGGGAAAAACTTACCGATCGGTTATACCGTCAATTTAGAAAATCTTTCTGATTTAGATGCAAAGGTTTTGGCATATCGTATCTTCAGTGCTCTTACCGTATATACCGGCAGCTATATCATATTTTTTGTAGAGAGTTTGATTACCAGTGGATTTTTATATGAAAACACAAAAATCTACAACATTTATACAAAAAGAAGTACAAATAGACACTATGTGCCCAAGTCTTCCTGGCCTCATATTTTCAGGGCTGTTCAGTTCATCTTTATAATCGGTGTACTTTCTTTATTCTCTGTAATGGTTGGATATAACTTTGACAGTGTCTTTCACCACGATCCGGTAAAAATAACAGCCCATCGAACGGGTGGTTATCTTGCCAGTGAAAACTCATTAGAAGGAATTGATGCAGCCGTAGAACATAATTGTTACGGAAGTGAAACCGATATCCAGAGAACAGCGGACCAGCACTATATCATTAACCATGACAATACCTTTAAACGCTTAACAGGAGATTCTCATAAGCCGGGTGATCTCACTTTAGAGCAAATCAAGGAACTGCGCATTCATGATACGACAGGAAACGGCAATTTATTAGAAGTGCCGACCATGGAAGAATTATTAGATCGAGGAAAAGACCGCATTATCTTGTTCCTCGAGTTAAAAGGAGTGTCTGCTGATAAACAGATGGCAGATGATGTCGTAGCAGCTGTTCGTGAAAGAGATATGGTTGATGATGTGATTCTAATCTCCTTAAACTATGACGTACTGGATTATGTGGAAAAGAATTATCCGGAATTTGAAACCGGTGTGCTCATTTTCAGCGCCTTAGGCGATGTTTCCCGTTTGAATTGTGACATGATCATTATGGAAGAGGAGATGTCTTCCGCTAATCGAATCAGCTCCATTCATTCAGCCGGTAAAAAGGTTGGAGTATGGACGGTAAATTCAGAATATTCTCTTTATCACTTCCTGGATTCCGATGTCGATGTCATTATTACCGATAATGTGGAACAAGCCATCAAAGTACAAAAACAGCTCGATCAAAGAACGGATTTAGAAATTCTTGAAGATTGGGCAAATCGATCATTTAACTAATACAAAAGGTTCGAATATTGAATTCGAACCTTTTAATATGTTTATTTAATTGTTACATTGATTACTTCGGATGAGAAGGTTCTCTGATAAATATCGGATAATACCGCATGGAATGCATAATCACCAGGTTCAACCTTAACATCTTCTACCGTTAAACGATCCTGTTTAGTGATATAAATTCGCTTGCCGGCAGGTTTTGTTTCTTTTAAATTACCGCTTTCATCAAAGGTCTGGAACATAAATTGAATATAATCTCCTGCCTCTAATGTCAGAGATCCTTTCTGTTCCAGAAGTCCGGCACCAAGCTCTGGGTTGAGTTCTTCATAACCAACAACTCTTCCTGTTGGCATCTCTTGACCGGATTCAGCTGCATCCCATTCTACATTCAACAGGATCTCTGTTTTTCCATTCAACATAGCAGGAACCTGTCCATAGAATACAGAGCCTTCTTCGCTTTCACGAACACCCTCTGCCTGATAACATACTACCTGTCCGTTAATATGTACCCAATGTCCGTCAAAATCGATCATCGGATGACCGTTCTCATCATCTTCGCCGACATAATCCGAACCCAGATAAACCATACTGCCATCATCATTTCGTTTATAAACGGCTGTCTGGCAATCCAGTATGAGATTCCATACATCATCCGGCAGATTAATCTTATATCCTGCTTCTGTTTCTTCTAAAGGAACATCAATGATAATCGGTGTTGTATCGTAATTCTCAAATCCGGCTTCATACCAGTCTTCTTGCGTATAGTCTTTAAAGGTAATATCCTGTAACCATTGTGTAAACTGTGTGAAGTTGTGAACATCTTCGATATCGATATGTTCTGAAGCGTTGTATGTTTCTGTCTTCTTATAGGCAATAATACTGAAGAATTTATTCAACATGGAAGATTCATCATTTAACGAGAAATTCTTCATCTGTTCATACGCAGGGGTGTAATTAGACATATTGTCGTAAGGGAAAGTTACCGCAATACCGTTAACACCGTCAAATGTATTCTTATTTCGATAAAGAACACTTGCCTGAACCGTATTGATCAAATCATCGTATTGTTCTTCCGTATAAATCACATTATCAAAATCGATATCATCCAGTATTTCCAGATAGCCTACCAAGTCAATAGAATTGAGATCCTCGAAGGTATACGCATGATTGGCAGCTGTACCAATATAGGCGAAAGCCTTTGGATCTTCCTGAATTGCTTCAGAAGAGCGTGCCCAGAATTCATTCATCTTTTCAAAAGCCGGCTTAACCAAAGTAGTATCTACTACGGAAAGCGTACTAGTTTGCGGACCATCCGTATTCGAGAAAGTTGTATTATAACCATCATAAGCACGCATCATTTCCTTGAAGAATTCTTCCGGCTCGATACCTGGATTTTCAGCTAATTTCGCAAATGCAGGTGTGTAGTACCATCCAAGGCCGCCTTCTACCTCTTCGGAAGCTAAGAAATAGTCTGTATATGGTTCTAACAGTGCTGCCAGCTCAATATCCTGCATCAGGCAGGCATCAAAGCCAATCGTATCAAATTTAAGTCCTGATGCTTCAATGGCAGAAACGATATCGGTAGAACTCAATATATTCATGGATTCTTTTGTCTTATTGACATCATCCATACCATAACCTAAGGTGAAGCCTCCACCATGGTCCCAAAGCACCAGCATGTTACGGTCTGCCGGATATTTTTCTTTTCCCCACTTTAGGAAATCTTCTAATTCTTTTTCTTCAGAAAGGTTCGTGGTATCCGGTAAATCCTCAACTTTGGTGATCTTTCCGTTTTCAATCACATAGCGTCCGTAAGATTCATCTTCTACACCTTTTGTAAACCAGCGCTTAGCACCACCGATTTCCAGGACAAACTTTAAACCATCTCCCTGTTTCGTGGCTTCAATCATCTGGTTAATATTAATGGTACATAAGCCCGACTTCTGTTCCAGATCCGATCCGATAAGATAGGAATATACTACAACACTCTTATCACCAGAATGATCTGGGAAGAAGTGTTCACGACTTGGTTGTAAGCTTTCCAAAAAGTTAGCGTCTACTTCTTCTGTATTAGCGATGAAGCTGTCCTTAATTTCTATATTTTTATATTCGGATTCTACATCCTGAATAACCATTCTTACTAAGAACGGGAACATCAGCTGCTGATTGGCCGCAAACCCAACCGTTAACAAAATACTTCCTAACTCTACCGCAGAAACTAAGAAGAAACCTACTTTTCTAAGAATCGTCTGAACCGGTCCATACTTAGGAAGCGGAGGCAGCTTTAAAGGAACATATTCGGATTTTCCTAATCCAAGAATTAACAGGAATAACGGTGCAATCAAGATCATTCCCAGATAAAACCAAGCCGACTTTTTGAAAGCCTGGCAAAGTCTCCAATATAAGCGAAGCATAAAGAATCCATAAACAAGGAATGCCACCATCATATATAAGCGTCCAAGTCCTGCATACGGACCTAAATAATACGCAAATCCTACAAAGATTGCGGTAATGAGAAACGGGCGCCAGAATGTCCGCATACGCTGCATCAAGACTGTACAGAATTCCCGCTCAGCCACAAACGGAACAATCGCAGTCCATTGACGCAATCCCATTTTTTTTAAAATAAAGAAATATCCGATTGACTGCAGGATCCACGGAATCACCCACATGATAGGGTGTTTAAAAAAGTAAATGTACAACATAACCTATTTCCCTGTGTATACCGAAAAGATATACACTTTCCTTTCAGTTAATAATTATTATAGTTTCCTTAAAAACTGATGTAAAGAAATCCACAGGCAAAATACCTTAGATACTTAAAAATACTGATTAAAAAAAAGAGCCGAAGCTCTTATAGGTCTTTGATATAGCGAACTCGCATTCAAAATGACCGGTATCACCCAGCGGTTCATACAATCGAATAAAATTATACTTTTCATAGAACTTCTGGGCTGCGATCATATTCTCCAGCGTTTCCAAATAACATCGCTGATAACCATAGCTAAGGCACTGCCAAAGGTAATTCCTCCCTGAACGGTTTTCACAATAACTTTTCTGTTTATCATAAATATTTAGGTGGATTCAACGTAAAAAATATGTCATATACACTCAAAAAAGAGAAAATCATTCGATTCTCTCTTAACTATATGGATTATTTGTTCTCATTCATACATAATCGGTCAATCCAGGCAAACAGCTCCGTTAGATCATAATCCCCGCTGTGAGGCAAACCCCACGGCAAGGCAAAATCAACATTGAACCCTTTATTTTTTAATAATGTGGCCAGAATCACAGGAATTGCCAATGAAGTATCCCTGTCAAATGCACCATGGCGAATCCGCCAGTTTTTGGTGATTCCCTCATTATTGTTGAGGATGAAATAAACCGGATTCATGATTTCAATCATTTTCCGATCAGCCTTGGAAGCATTGCGAACTTTGGTATGAGAGAGCGAAAAATCGGTAAAGTGTCTTCCATCTACTTTTTCATCGCCAAATTCCTCGTTTTCCGGAGAACCCATATCCAAGGCATCAAAGGCCGGTGTCGCCTTCATTCGCGTAATTTTATGAATATAAGCATCCCAATCTAAATCTTTAATTCCGTTATCATCTTTTATCAGATAATCCTGTCTGTCAATCTCACTGCCCTTGACCATAAGATAAGCCAATTCATTCATCACCTTATGGGTGGCATATTCTTCATTTGCCGAGGATACGACAAATCTTTTTACATATTCTTTGAATGAACCTTCCCCGTTATCATCCAAAGTCAGCGGAAGACCTGCTTCGTCTTTTAAATCCAGACTGTTTAGATAAGCCGGAAACAGCTTTTTTAATTGTGGTGACAACATGATCTGCTCATCACTCATCATACCCTCATCCGGGATGCGGATGATACCTGTTTCTGTGCGCTTATGTTTGGTGCGATGATAATCGTTCAGCCCGCAAAACTGCCACTCATAAGCCGCATCTGCGTTCTCCAGATTATGGATTGGGCAGTAACAGCTGGCCGCAAATATAGTATCATCTTCTTCGACTGCACCAATCTGTTTTAAATATTTATCATATTCAGGAGAATTACCACCGGCACCGGCTAAAGCGGATAAGGCTCCCCCTGCACTGGTTCCATTGGTAACAATTCTCTCACAGCAGCCCGGTATACGATCTTTATTGCGGCGAATAAATCGGATAGCTGCCTTATAGTCTACGATAAACGCCGGTGCTCTTCCGACTTTTCGTCCCGTATTTTCTCCTAATGCCCCTTCTTTACTGCCTTCAAAAAACTCTTCAGCCACTTTCCCCGAAGTCCTTCCTCTGACTCCGGCGCTGACAACTACATAACCATGTTCCAATGCCCGAAAAATAGAATTGATTTTTCCGGTATGGGAATCAATACCCGGTTCATCACTTGGTCCGGGCATATAGCCGCCAACCGTATTGGGCATAAAAATCGGTGCACTGTTCTTATCGTAGCCATTGATTGTCTGCGATTGATAATATGCTTCGGGAACAAAAATGTTCATTTTTTGAATCGGATCCACCGGATGGAGACAATATTCAACATTGCGATATGCACGATACTCGATAATTCTTCCTTCGATTTCTTTCGTTTCTTTTTGATAATTATCTATATTCAGAGTTAGCAGATCTTCCATATATATTACCCTTTCATTTACATATAAGCAGAGTATAAAACTCTGCTTACTTCATTATCTATTTACCTAAAATTCTTGTTGCGTCTTCATCATTATACACCATGAGTGTAGCGACAATGGCGAAAATTCCACCTGCTGCGACACCGATGCAGTACTTGATAATATCTGTAGATCCGCCGCCACCGGCATAGTTGAAGATACCAAATAAGCCGCTGCCGCCAAACATATACATTTTTGTCTTTAACACACCGATGATAGCTCCGCCTACGCATCCACCAAGAATGTTAACGACAAACAACTTCTTCATAGGAACAAGAATTGAATACATCAAAGGTTCACCAACACCGCAGATTTGCGAAATTGTAGCAGGAATCGCCAAGTCTCTGACTTTCTTGTTGTTGCGGCAGGCCCAGCAGATTGCAAGACCCTGGAACATACCGATCATCGGACCGATACCGCCGCAGGCCATAATGTAGTCATAACCATTCTGTGCAATTAAAGATAAAGCCAGACCGATAATAACCCAGTGCATTCCAAATAATACGAGAACACCAAATCCACCGCCGATCAATGCACCGGCAATCAAACCGCCAACAACCGGAATGTTGAATAATGCCTCAATCACGATTTCGATACATACAGCCACAAAATTCAGAACCGGACCAATCACGATATATGCAGCCACAGCTGATACAACCAGTGTAATGATCGGTGTCAAGATACCCTTCAGGTTTTCATTAATATGATTTTTGCACCATTTTTCCAGCTTCGAAGCCAAATATACGGATACGATTACTGGGAATACACTGGAAGTATAACCGGCTCCCGGCATAACAATCGGGATACCGAAGAATGTATTGAAGTAGGTCATCGCAAATTTTGATTCTTCAAACAATGTTCCTGCCACCGGCAAAGTGGAAGCAATGTTTACCATAGAAGGATAAACTAACGCTGCACCGATACAGGCTCCGATAAATTCATTACATTTAAATTTGCGGGCAGCTGTAAAACCTAACATAATAGGCAGGAAATAAAAGAATCCATCACCTATTGCCATCAGCAGCATATATATGCCGCCATTAGGATCTAAGACGCCAATATTTTCAAGCGCTAAGAAAGATGTAACACCTTTGATAATACCGGCAGCAGTTAGCACGCCAAGAGTCGGAACCAGAATTCCGGAAATTGTATCCATTAATGTACTCAACAGGCTTTTCTTACCTGTATCTTCATCTTCATCTACCGCACCGCTTCCTGCGATATTCTGAGTTTCGATAATCGCCTCATAGATACTGTCAACTTTGTTTCCGACTACAACCTGAAGCTGTTTGCCAACTTCCTGAACCTGAATTACATACTCGGTTTCCGACAAAGCTTTCTGATCTGCTTTCGTAGAATCCTTAAGAACAAAACGCAATCTTGTTACACAATGTGTAAGAGATACAACATTGTCTGCGCCGCCAACGAGCTCAATAATCTTTGCGGCTACATCATCGTATTTACCAGCCATTCTTAATCCTCCTTGAATATTACTTTTATTGAAGAACACTTCCACGAATATATTATTCATTAATGTGTATCTTGTCAATAAATATTTTATTTATTATTTGCATGCTTTCTCTGTTTATTCTACTACATTTTGTATATAATATTTATGAAGTGTTAAATGTTTTATGTAAATTATGATATGGAGGTAAACATGAATCCCTTTCAAAATATGGAAAAACATAAAGAAGAGTTTACGCAGAACGATACAAAGATCTATGAAGCCATAAAAGAAAAACCCGAGCGAGTCATATCCCTGTCCACCAGCGATTTTGCCGGTCAGATCAATGTATCTCAGCCGGCACTAACGCGATTCATCAAGATGTTAGGATATAAAAAGTACAATGATTTCCGTTCGGATATCACCGCATGGGCAGCAACGATGAATTATGAGTCTAGCTCTGATTCCCTGCCTTATTTTGAAAAGCTGCACCTGCTTATAACCGAAGCAGAAAAGCTTCTCACCGATGATTATATGAATGAGCTTGCCAAATACATGTTAAGCTTTAAAAGAATATTTGCGACCGGTATCTCTAAAAGCTATCAGCCTGCTTATTTACTTCGATCTTTATTAAGGAAACATGATATTCTGGTGAACTCTATTCCTCTTGATGAGGCCATCGAAACCGCTGACTATCTTAACGCAGATGACCTGTTGATAGTATTATCGGTTTCCGCTAAAAGTGAAATCATGGATAAGGTGAAAAATACAGAAGGTAAGATCATGCTGGTGACGACCAATGCAGGACATGCTTACCGGGAAGATATAGATAGAATGATTCTTTTACCGTTCTTACCGCCTGATCCGGAAACATCCTCGATTTCTCCCATATTATTTGATGTCTTAGTGGAACTTATCGATACCTATATTGCAAAACTTCTTGCCAAAAAGGATTAAAAAAAGCCCATCCTAAGTCAGGATGGGTTTGTTCTTACTTTTCTTCTGTTACAGGATTTTTATATGTTACATCATCGCCATAGATGGTAGTCCAGTCATTTTTCATAGATACCGGAGTCCATCCATGTTCTTCACATGCCTTATACATATCATCTGCTTTTTTGACATTGCCGTTTTCTCGTTCTAAATCATCGCAGCATAACATGAATGCCTTGCTCATATACTGGTTGTTTGTCAAAGTGTAGTCTGACATGCTGGCATCACCCATAGAGTTACCAAATGATAATACCGGCTGGAATCCGATTTCCTTAGAGATGACCTTAACCTTGTTCATCTTTAAGTTTTTCACCATGAAATCACCGCCAAGAACCAGCTCATCGCTGTCCTTCACAAATTGATAAGATAAACCATCAACTCCGTTTTCCTGACTTGCGACAACAGTTTCATCGGATCCGATAATCTTATCCTGCGGGAAGATTTCCATTAAATCAGAATCATTTACAATTGATCTTACGATAAAACGGTCAGTTCCGCTGATGATATATACATTAAAATCATTAGCCTGCAGATATTTCACAACCTGGATCATCGGTAAATACCATCCTTCACCACGTGTCATACCTTCGTAGCTTGGCATAGCTGTCTTTTTGAATTCCTGTACATATGCATCAAATTCTTCAAATGTCATACCGGCAAAAGAAGATGCGATGCAGCGTCCGTGATCTACTTCGATACCTTCATATTTAGTACCGTTTGTATTCATATCCACAATCTTTTCTGCAGTTTCTTTTTCGAAATCACTCGGTGTATAGTTTTCATCTTCCAATACACGATGTACTAATAACATATAATCAAAATAGTTCGGGTCTGTTTCACAGAATAATGTTCCATCGAAATCAAATACCGCAACACGGTTTGCGACCGGAATAAAGTCCGGACTTTTCGGATCTGTGATCGCATCCATATAAGCAGTTAATTCCTGCTTTAATGGTGAATCATCTGTCCAATACGATAACGCCTCTTTGGCATCCACTGTTTCTGTAACAGCTGCTGCAGGCTGTTTGTTCATTAATGTTACAACACCGACAAGAGCTGCTAAAGCGCAGATCATTGCAGCAATCGCAATCTTTTTCCACATTACGGGTACAAGTCCTTTATTTTCCATATTTTAATTGTCCTCCGTCCGACTATATTTTAATCAGTCTTAAATAGAATTCAAGCATTAAAGAAAAAAACTCTGAGATTTCTCCCAGAGTATTATTCAACACTAACTAATGTGATTTCAAAATTCAATTCTTTTCCTGCCATTTCATGGTTGGTATCAAATGTGATGGTGTTTTCATCTTTTGCGGTCACAAGCGATACAAAACGATGTTCCATTTCATCTCGTAACATTACGCGCTCTCCGACATTTAAGTCCTCACATCCCGGCATATCCTGAATACGAATAGTTACAATGGCCTGTGGGTTTGGATAGCCGTATGCTTCTTCCGGCATCAAGTGGACATTCTTTGTCTCTCCCACTTCCATATCGGCTACTGCCTTATCAAAGCCTAAGATCATCTGACCGGCACCGCAGATAAATTCTAAAGGTTCCCCGCGGTCATAAGATGCATCAAATTGACTTCCGTCATTAAAGGTTCCGCGATAATGTACTTTTACTTTCTTTGAGACATTCTTTCCGTCAAACGGCGGTTTAGAATGACAGCCTGTGCATCCTTCATGATGATCATGGCAGCCTCCGCATTCATGATCATGGTCGTGTTCGTGATGATGGTGGTCGCAGCTGGCATCGGATGGGACGAGTTCGCCTTTTAAATAAGCTTCTACAACGGCATCTACATCACCCTCTGCCCCTGCGCATACTTCAATATTTTGCGCTGCCAAAGCATTGCGGGCACCCTGTCCGATTCCACCGCAGATAAGTACATCAATATCATATCCGCTTAATAAACCGGCTAGAGCTCCATGTCCTTCGCCATTAGAAGAAATCACCTTGGAAGCGATGATCTTATCTCCATCTACTTCAAATACCTTAAAGCTTTCGGTTCTGCCGAAATGTTGAAAAACTGTATTGTTATGAAACGTTACTGCGATTTTCATTTTATTACCTTCTTTCCCGTAGGTATAATCATACACAGATATGTTCAATAATGCAAAAAAAGAGCCTAAGCTCTTATAAGTCTTTGATATACAGGACATCACATTCAAAATGACCGGTATCTCCTAACGGTTCATAGATTCTGTAAAATCCATATTTTTCATAAAATTTCTGGGCTGCGATCATATTATCCAGTGTCTCTAAATAACAGCGCTGATAATATGTTTTCGCATACTCTAAAGCAATATCCATCAATTGATGAGATATACCGGTCCCTCTAAGTTCGGGCAGGCAATACATCTTCTGGAGCTCACAAACTCCTTCGACACCGGGAAGATTTCCAATCCCAACGCCGGCTTTGATTGTTCCGTTTTCATCTTCGACCACCCAATATTGGTTTCCGTTGCCATCATAGATCTCAGAGAAACGGCCTAAATTGGGATCAGCCCAGGCAGTGCCTTCATGATTGGCACCAAATTCAATCAGACAAGTTCGTATGACCTGTTCTATACCGGAATTATCCTTCTTTTGAATTTCACGGATTGTATATTCCATATTAATAACGAATCACATAATAAATAACGTAAATCCAGCTTAAAAGGCCATGGAAGATTGCCCATCCAACAGAATGCCAGTTTACATAGCTGATGACCATAGCCAAAGCACTTCCAAATGTAATGCCGCCTTTGACAGTCTTTAATACAACTTTTTTATTATTCATAACAATTCCCCTTTCTTATAGTTATTTACAAATACAATTCTACATCAAGTTGATAATTTTGTGATAAACATTGGTGAAGAACTTTCCGATTTCTTAAATCCGCATTTTTCATAAAAAATCGTAATTTGCACAGTGGTGTTATATAACGCTTTATTTATTTTGTTTTTTGCACATGACATCTCGGAATTTCACTCTTT
>CACYBS010000122.1 GCA_902772725.1 Erysipelothrix rhusiopathiae | reverse complement strand
ATTAGCCCATAACTGGGAAAACAGAGAAAAAGCCGGAAACCACTATTTTATAAGTGTTTCCGGCTTATTTGTTTTAAAACTTGAGATATCAAAGAATTTACCATGATTTGAAAGCTTCGTCAACTTAATATGATTCGATTTCATAACCGATAATTTGGTGAGCATCATAGTATATCCGCATCTCTACAGGATATTCCGTTTCATACTTACAGGACACAAATGTTTGATGGTCAACTAATTCAACCTGCGTATTGTCAACCACAATATTTTCATATTCAATACGGTTGGACAGAGGTAAATGACATCTTTCCACATATTGATTATTTTCAATAATGTGTCTGGCATGGGACAATATAGATAAATCCAGAATACTCTGTTTATCTGCTTTTAATAACGTGGAGCCGCTCATGGAGTAAACTACCATTAAAGATACTGTCTGCAGGACCACAAAAAAGACAATCATCCCCATCATCGAAATATATCCATTAATTGATTTGGGCCTGATATCCTTTCCCCTTCTTTCCCCACTTAAGATAGATATGATCATCTTGATCATAGAATCCGGCATAATCGATATCCTCCATTAATATTTCATATCCATCAATTTTCACCAGACGGTTGGCATCAAAGCCTACCGCAATATCCGATTTCATATAACTGCAGACCATCCATTCATTTTCTACTTTACAATGATCGCTTAAAGCTGCAATCTGGCGAAGCTGTAAAATTGAAAACTGCTCCTGATGATCTACATCCTGATTGACCATATGGACACATGCTTCTAAAACTAACACAAAACATACCGCAACTAAACCACTGGCCATTAAGGCAACAAGAGCTTCTACTAAGGTAAAACCATTGATTCTAGGGTGTATAGTACCATTCTGTTTCCAATTGTTCATGGATCAACATCCCCTTTGTATTCCATATCGATCTTGCGGCTGCCGCAATAAGAAGTGAACAAATCCCTAATACCAGAAGCGCTAATAATACTTCTAAAAGTGTACTGCCGTTTTTATTCAATACGCATTCGCCCGCTTCCTAACTGCACAACAATTCTTTTCATACTTTTTGAATCGGTACAGGTTATACTTCCTGCCTGATTAATATTTCCTTTCGCATTGTAGTGGTAATCATATCCTTCGCAGACAATCCCTTCAGGGTAGTAGAAAATCGTATCTTCAAAGATAGCTTCATGTGTATGAATCTGCACATATTGATTTACTTTTTGCGAAAATGCTCTTTCCTGCATAGTAACGGATAAATTCATTATTTTTTTACAGACGATTTCTAAGGATGGTTTATGATGGACCGCTGAAAAGGAAAAAATAGAAACTGACAGTATGAATAGAACAAGAAGTGCTTCTAAAAGAGTAAAGCCGTTATTGTGCTTGGGCCTGTCCGTCAACAATCATCACCTCCGTACCATTTGGGCATTTTGCCTGGTCTTCCTTTAAATACCCTTCGGCAATCAAATCATATACTGAACCCGGTGTTTGATCGTGCTCAATTTCATACAATAAAATCTGTGAATTCACAATTTCAACCAAAGATTCACATCCCTTAGCGCGAATGATCTTTTCCTTCTGCTGAATATTGGGAAGTGTCACCAGTAAAATAATTGTCATGATGAGTAATACAATCATCATCTCTAAAATCGTAAATGCGTTTCGTTTCATACATGTCCTTTCTAGATTGAATTAAACATTTCAAGCGGCATCAATAAGACTTGATAAACAACCATCACCACAATGCCTACCCCAAAATAAGAAAAAGCCTGTATCCAAATACATATTTTATGAATTTTTTCTCTGATCAAATTCATTGTGGTCTGATTGTACAGAACAAGAACTCTTTCTAACGAGCCGCTAAATAAGCCTAGTCTTGTCAGTTTAATGAAAACTGAATCAAAAAAGATACAGCTCTCAAATGCTTTTTCTAGCGTTTGACCATGATTTAAAGCTTTTAAAACATGGTCTACACTGCAGTAGATAAAAGGATTAAAATCCATGGTATACATAATTTCAAAACATTCCTGGGTGGATATTCCTTTGTTGAGAAGCGATTGAAGAATACGGGAAAATTGAAGTGAATTCATCTGTCTGAATAATGGCATACCTGCAGCTTTAGACATCCATGATCTTTTTTTATCTAAAGAAGCTCTATTTAAATAGACAAGAAAAATAAATCCCATAAGAATCATGAAGAAAAGAATAAAATAAAGAATCTTTAAAAAGGAAATCAGCGGATTATGATCTGAACCTGTATATGCTGACATTTGCGGAAGAATATAGTCATCGAAAAATAGAATCATGAAGAAGGAAAACACAAACAGAATAAATGGATAAAACAATTCCTTAAGGCTCTCCTTCCATAAAGAGAAAAAGCTTTGATGGACGAAATTGCAGGTTTCAATAGCCTCTTTTACCGATAGATGATCCATTAAGATACGAAGCGTTTGGAAATAGGGATCACTTGTGTTTTCCGTTAATACCCTGGAAAGCTTCTGTCCTTCTTTGAGGCGGGATACAATCTTTTCGTGTTCCTTGAATACCAGTTCAATTACGGTGGTCATATCTAAACCCTGATTGGCAAATAAGGCAAACTGCTGCAGCTCACTTTTGGAAACTTTTAAGATCCCACTCGGCTTGCGGATCGTCAATTCGCTTGTCAGCAATTGCCATAGCGATTTCTTTTTCGAGGGTGGTAAATCCTTCGGGGTAGGCCTGGTTTGCGATGACATATTGAAGATCTTTTCCGGTAAGAATTTCATAAATGCATTCTCTTTCTCCTTTCGTATTTCGATATAATCTCTGTCCAATTACAGCCGTTAAGGTATCCTTTAAATCAAATGAAGTTAAACCAAGATTTAATAATCGCTGTATAGCTTCCATAGCGTTTTTAGCGTGCAGTGTGGTAAATGCCAGAGAACCGGTCAGAGCACAGCGCACCATCATACGGGCTGCATACTCATTGCGTGTCTCACCGATCAAGATGACATCCGGGTCATGTCGTAAGAGCTCTTCAATTCCCTTTTCAAAGGTAAATCCGATTTGGTCATTGATCTGCAGCTGTAAATAGTTATCATCTTCGATTTCAATAGGATCTTCCAGGGAAACCACTTTATGACCGGATTCCAGCGATATCGCATGTAATATGGCATGTAATGTTGTGGTTTTTCCGGAACCGGTCGGACCTACGGCTAAAACTAAACCCTGGCGCAAATGAATCAAACTTTTTAAATATGCGATATGTCTTTGATTGGAGGTAAGATCATCAATCGATAAAGAAGGTGCCGTATTGAGTAAACGCAGAACCCCTGTTTCTAAGCTTCCGTTGACAATGACACTGAAACGGCAATAGATGATTCTATGATTTACCGAAACCGAAAACTGACCGCTCTGCGGTAAAAAAGGATTCATTAAATCAAATCCGGATATGAATTTCATATATTCAAACAGCTGTACCGACCAAATATCCTGAATCACATTTTCTATCCCCATAAGCGTTCGAATCTGTACCTTTAACTCATTGCGGTTGACGATAAAATGAATATCACTGGCTTTTTTTTCTAATGCGAATCGAATCAAATCATTTAACAGTTCTTCCATGTGGCACCTCCACTTTCTTATACGCTAAAAAAAGAAAAAGAACGAAATAATTCGTTCTTTATGCATAAATCATATGTATATTGGATTGTTTTTCTTTTCCGATGGTGGTCATTGCACCGTGCCCCGGATAAACAATGATGTTGTCATCTAATTCTTTCAGCTTTGAAAGAGAGACTCTCATCTGTGCTTCGTTACCGGTTGGAAGATCACATCTTCCACAGGATCCTTGAAATAATACATCCCCCGAAAACAATCTGTCTTCAATTTGAAAAACAGTGGAGCCTATAGTATGACCCGGACAATAAGTAACCGTGATTTCAAAATGTCCAATCTGCATCAACCCTTCTTGTAAAGGTACCGGATTACAGTGGCAGATCATACTTTGAAAGAAATCCGAAGAGGCATTCAATGTGTCATCCATTAAGAAATCAAATTCTAATGGGTTGAGATAAACCGGTATATCGTAAGATTTTAATATACCGTCTACACCTCCGATATGATCAAAGTGAGCATGTGTCAAAAGAATAGCATCCGGTACAATCTGTTTCTGATTGAAAAAATCAGTTAAATCAATGGTATCTCCCGGATCGATAATAAGTGCGTGTCCTTCTTTGACAACAATGTAACAATTGGTCTGTACGGGACCTAATACTGCGTGATAAACTTCCATAACCAAAATGATAAAAAAGACCGAATCATCGGTCTTCCTATCTCTTCTCCTTGTGATCAGTTTTCTGGTTACATTTCCAGCAATATTTTTTTACTGTCATACGTTCAGGATGTTTTTTCTTATTTCTAGTACCGATGTAGTTTTCTTCCCCACAAACAGAGCACTTAAATGTAATACGATCTCTCATGATCTGTCCTCCTTACACTGCCTCGCAATTATACCATACTTTATAAATTATCCGCAACTAAAATATTATGGATATAGTTCAAAATAGGTTGCCATAACATCCGGCATAACATTATAGGTACAGATATTATCTCGTACGTTGACATCGTTGATAGAAGAAGTCGGTGCAACGCACGCAAAAGCCATTCGTGGATTTTCGTAAGGTGCATATCCTACAAAGGTAGCTGTAGTCCATTTCGTTACTTCTGCGGTTCCGGTTTTTGCGGCTACTTCATAATCCAGCTGATAGTCGTAGTTTCCGCAATATCCCGTTGCCACACATGCTCTCATTCCCTGCTGAACACGATTCAAATACTCGGCATTCTTTTTCGGAAGCGTAGAGCGCACTTCAACTTCACCGGCATCGACTACATTGTTTCCGCCGTTCTCTTTGACTTCAGTCATCACATGGATCTGATACATATTTCCATTGGCAGCAATCGTTCCGATATATTGAAGAAGCTGCAGCGGGCTGTACATATCCAACTGTCCGATCGCATAGTTGAGTGCCATCGAAGGAATAAATCCGACACCAAGATAGCCATTTACCTCATTTGGCAGATCGACACCGGTCTGGTTTCCTAGTCCAAACATAGAATAGTAGCGACGCATACGATTTAGCGTTGCCGATGTATCCGCAAAGTTAAGTGCCTGGCCTTCTACATAGTTACCGCCACCCATTCGTATAGCGATATTAAACATGTATACGTTACTGGATACCGCCAGAGCTTCTACATCATCTACCGGTCCATGGTTTTCATAAGATCCAAACTCTTCTCCGCCGATATTCATCACTTCATCGTTGATAATTTCGCCCGGCTTAACCACTCCTTCGGACAGACCCATATAAACGGTAACACCTTTTACGCAGGATCCCGGATTTGCCAGTGAAACATAGTTACCGGAGGCAAAGTATGTCATCTTCTTTGTTTCCAAATCAATGGAATAACCCGATAAAGCTAATAGTTCACCGGTCTGTGGATTCATGATACAGGTAAACAGAGACTGGAAGTTTTCACGTCCGGATGTACCTGCTGCCGACTCCAATACGCTTTTGATGGTCGAATCCAATGCCGTCTGTAAATCAATATCAATAGAAAGATAGATATCGTATCCCTTTTGTGCAGAGCGTAAGATCTCCTTTCGGGCTAGACCGTTGGAATCATAAGTAATACGTGACTTTTCCGATACACCGGATAAATAATCGTTATATTGGAATTCCAAGCCGGATTTACCAACCGGCGCATTGTATTGATAACCTTTGGCAAGATAGTAATCGGAATAGGTATCCGGCAAACCTTCGGTACTGGTAGATACCGAACCTAATACATCCGATAATGACTCACCATACGGATATTCTCTTTTCCATCCGCCGAAATCTACATCAAATCCTGGGAATTCTGTTTTATGTTCTACAAGATAAGCTACATCATCATCACTTACATCCTGTAAAATAACGTTTTCCTGTCCCGGAGTCTGATAGTTAACCATACGCTGATATACAACACAGATTTTCAACTCTTTTTCATCCATTTCCGATAATTCTTTATCGGTAATACGGGAATAAATCAGCTGATAACGCCTTGATTCTGCACTCGATCCCCAGGCACCGGTTGAATATTCAGCCAATTCCTGTTTAGTCAATAGATGGTTAGCTGCATACTCATCATCGTTGTAGTCCAAAAATGACTTAAATGTCATGTATGCTTCTTTTCTATCCCGCTCTGTAAAAGTTGACGCATCTACATTAAATACTTCCACAATACGCTGGGCATAGACACGATAATCATCCACCGACATATTACGCGGTGATGTATAGACAATGTTGTGAGAGATGACCGTTTTAGCCAATACTCTTCCCTTACAGTCATAAATCTGTCCTCTTGGTGCGCTGATATATTGGACGATTGATGTATATTCGTTCTTCTTTTCTGTATACGAATTATAGGAAATAACCTGTATATAAAAAAGACGGATAAAAATCACTAAAAAAGCGGCGAGAATCAATCCTGCAAATACGACAATACGGCTGGAAACAATTTGATCTATCGGTCTTCTATCTTCCGAGAAGACACCGGTTTTTAAGAAATACTTGAATTGTTTCCAAAAGCGGCTTAATCTTTTACGCAAGTTCCTTCCCCCTTTTCGTACCTTTTATTTAACCATATTTCCTATCATTTGTAAAAAGAATCAGAAATTATAAAAAGCCGTACATGACGGCTTCCTATTCTAAATGGCAAATCATTAATCCTTTTTCATGTAGATTTAAACAACTTAAAAAATAGCTTTTCAAGTAACATCAATTAGCTTATCGGCATACGTTGATTGGATTTCCATCCAGCCAATTGACGACATTATCAAAAACAATTTTTGCCCTTCTTTCCATGGCTTCTTCCGAGATAAATGCCTGATGCGGAGTAAGTATAGTATTTTTTGCGTTTAATAAAGGATAATCTTCCGGGATCGGTGGTTCCATATCATACACATCAATACATGCAAATCCGAGTTCATCATTATTCAATGCATGGGCAAGAGCAGCATTGTCTACAATAGGACCTCTGGCACAATTGATAAATATGGCATCGTTTTTCATAAGAGCGATCTTATCTTTTGAAATTAACCCTTTCGTTTCTGAATTATTCGGAAGATTTAATGAGATAATATCGCTTTCTTTCAAGACCTCGTCAAGCGATTTAAATTGAATTCCAAGCTTTATTGCCTCTTCTTTTTGTGAACGATTATACGCAATTACGTTGGCTCCAAAGGCAAGAAACAGTTTTGCGGCCTGTAAACCAATAGCTCCCAGACCGATAATACCGACAGTTCGGCCGTGAATTTCTCTTCCTCCAAGTCCCGCAGCTGTTTTTCCTGTTCTGGTGTTCTGGTCCGCTTTCACCATATTTCTTAAACCGGCAACAGCCATTCCGATAATGAGCTCCGCAACGGTTTGTGTAGAATATCCGGCAGCATTGCAGATCATAACATTTCTCTTTTTACAGTCATCAACATCAATATGGTCAATTCCTGTAAAGGCAACATCGAGCATTTTTAACTGCGTGGCTGCTTCTATTGCCTGTATAGGAAAAGGATGATTTGCCAGTATGACAACATCACTGTCATACACTCTTTCTTTTAACTCATCCATATCCTTCCATAAAGTATCATATGATACAAATGTATGCCCTCTATCCTTTAATGGGGCTGAAAGTCTTTCTATGACTTCATCTTTGACATTTAATGGTTCAATTAAAGAAATTTTCATGATAACTCTCCTTGTCCAAACTTTATTTTTCCTGTACTTGAATTACGTGATTATTATCTCATTAAAAGGTAAAAAAAGGAACTGATATAAAGAATTCTATTCATTCTGTCCCATTTTTCAGAAATAGAGTATACTAAAGCCGAGGTGATAAAATGAACAGAACACAAACAAGAACCGTAAAGGTAAAAGATATAGAAATCGGTGGAAACAACCATGTTGTGATCCAATCTATGTGCAACATCAAGACAAGCCGCACCGATGAAGTCATTGCTCAAATTCTTGAATTAGAGAAGATGGGATGTGAACTGATTCGTGTCAGCTGTATGGATAAAGAAGATGCAGCTGCTATGGGAACGATTCGCAATTCGATTCATATTCCTTTAGTAGCGGATATCCATTTTGATTACCGCTTAGCCCTTGCCTGCATTGAATCCGGCGTAGATAAGATTCGTTTGAATCCGGGAAATATCGGTTCCAGAGAGAATGTGGAAAAGGTTGTCAATGCCTGTAAAGAAAAAAAGATTCCGATTCGCATCGGTATCAACAGCGGCTCATTAGAAAAAGATATTCATGAAAAATACGGTAAACCAACTGCTGAAGGCATGATTGAAAGCGCCAAAAGACATGTACAGATTCTTGAAGACCTGGATTTCTACGATACCGTATTATCCTTTAAATCATCGGATCCATTACTCTGTATTGAAGCGTATCGATTAGCTTCCGAAACCTTTGATTATCCGCTTCATTTAGGTGTAACCGAAGCCGGAACGGTGATGACCTCTGCCATCAAGAGCTCTTTAGCGCTGGGCACCTTATTAATGGAAGGAATCGGAAACACCATTCGTATCAGTGTCAATGGTGCCCCGCAAAAAGAAATCCCAATCGTCAAGGAGCTGTTAAAATCCTGCGGATTGATTCAAAATGTCCCGAATCTGATTGCCTGTCCGACATGCGGCAGAACCCAATGGAACATGGAACCGGTTGTCAATGAAATTGAGCAGTATCTTCAAACCATTAATAAAACCGTTACGGTTGCGATCATGGGATGCGTTGTCAACGGTCCGGGTGAGGCAAAACATGCCGATATAGCGATTGCCGGCGGTATTAATGAAGGACTGTTGATCAAAAAAGGAAAGATTATTGAAAAAATTCCGGTATCGGAAATGGTACCTCGATTAAAAAAAGAAATTGATGCATTTTGACATACTCCCACCACCTTCGCTGTTGCTTGGAAGTGAGGGCTTCTCGGTCAAGAACACCAGCGTGTCCAGATAACCCGAGCTTATAGGATTCCCTGTGTCCCAGGGTACCATTGATTTTTTATATGTGTTCACAGAAGCGCGATCCTCTGCGCTTCTGTTTTTAAGTTGATTGCTGCATTATGATCTCTGTTATGATGTGATCCACATACCGTACAGTCCCATTCTCTAATTCTAAGATCCTTTGTCATGGGATTCAGCATCCCGCATACATGACACTTCTGACTTGACGGGAACATTCTGTCTACTTTGATGACCTGTTTTCCCACCATCTCTGCTTTATACATAAGCATGTTTACAAACATTCCCCAGCCGTTGTCACTCACGCTCTTCCCAAAATGAAGTATCCGACTCATCGCTTTCATATCAAGATCTTCTATTCCGATATAATCATACTGATCAACAAGTTTGCGGGACTCTTTATGAAGCCAGTCTGCTCTTTGATGACGCACCTTTTCATGAAGCACGGCAACCTTGTGATTCTGTCTGTAGTATCGGTTTGACTGCTTCTCTTTTCCTTTGACATGCATTTTTGATAGTTTTCGCTGTAACTTCTTAAGTCGTTTCTCGCTCTGTCTGAGAAAGCGGGGCATTTTGGCGCAGTATCCCTCACTGTTCACATACAGTCCGTCCATGGCAAAATCTAGACCGATGGTCTTTTCTGTATCGTTTTGTTTGATTACTTGATTTTCATATTCATACAGAACCGATGCATAGTATTTGCCTGACGGTTCCTGTGTAACTGTAACGGATTTCATCTTCCAGTCTTTCGGTGCTTCTCTGTGTTTTCGTATCTTTATTTGTCCGAGCTTTGGCATGCGGATCGACATTTTAGATAGGACGATATTGCCGTTCACCAGATTCGTGGTATAGCTTTTCTTGCTGTGATGTTTGGACTTGAATCTGGGATATCCGATTTTCTCATCTTTGAAGAATCTTTGAAAGGCTTTTTTCAGCTGCAGCTGCGCATTGGCCAGCGCCAGTGAATCCACTTCCTTTAGCCATTCATATTCTTTTTTATACTTTGAAGGTGTCGGATACAGCATCTTCTTCTCTGTTTCATAATATGCCTTTATATCTGCAAGCATACAGTTCCAGATAAAACGGGCACAGCCAAACGTCTTCTGTAACAGTTGTTCCTGTGTCTTATCTGGATATATGCGGTATCGGTAGGCAATATTTCGTTTCATCTTTTCTCCTGTATTTCTCTATGACATCTAAAGGAGCGTCTCCGGTTGTCAGTATCCAAAAATACTCCTTCTTTATATTCTTGTACGTAAATTTTCTACAAAAGACAAAATATATTATGTTTTAAAGAGGAAAGATTTTCACAAATATACTTCTGGCATCATCAGGGATTAGTTCGCCAAAGATATTACGGCAGTATTTCGCAACAAGAATCACATGATAATATATTATTTCCGGTAGGAATTCATTCCCTACTTTTCAAGAGTAAGCAAAAGAGAGCTTCTTCGTTAAAATTTTAAAAAGCGGGTTTAGCCCGCTTTTCTTAATAATTCAATTTCTTCTTTATAAGGTGCCTTCCCATCAATCCAAGGTGTTTCTAGTATTTTAGTAATATTTTGAAGTCTTGGATGGTGTACCACATAAGCCAGGTTTTTTAAACCGATATAACCCTGGTCAATATTGGCGTGCCTGTCTTTATGAGCACCGCAGATATTTTTAGAGTCATTGACATGTATACAGCCTAGATTCTCTAAACCCAATATATGATCAAAGGAATCAAGTATTGAATCAAAGTCATTTAAATCATAACCTGCATCATGGATATGACAGGTATCCAGACAGAAACGAATACGATCTTTCTTTTCAACTTTTTCATAAATTAAAGCCAATTCATCAAAAGTTCTTCCTACCTCTGATCCTTTTCCGGCCATGGTCTCCAGTGTGATACATACATCCGTTGCATCTTTTTCAAACACCTCATTAAGCTTTTGAGCAATCCTTTGGATTCCATCTTCTAAAGATGCCTTCAAATAAGACCCCGGGTGTAAGATTAAATATTTCGCATGAAGCTTTTTTGTTCTTTGAAGTTCATTGACAAGGAACTCAGCACCAAAATCTGAAATATCCGGATTTGTCGTATTGGCAAGATTGATAATATAGGGAGCATGAACAATCACTCTGGAAGGATCAATGCTGGATTCCTTCAATAATTCTAATCCCTCATCAATTTTCATCTTGTCCATATCCACCCGTTTTGAATTTTGCGGAGGACCGGTATACAACATCAAGGCATTGGCGTTATACGATAGAGCTTCCTTTACAGCTCCGAGAAAATAATCCGGAGCCTTCATCGATACGTGAGATCCTAAATAGATCATTCTTCATTCCTTTTTGCACGCTGTTTTGCCTTGGCACGTTCTTTTTTCTGACGGGCAATATCCTGCTGGATGATGGCTCTTTTACGTTTACGGCGAAGAGCATCGATTTCCTTCTGCTGTTTCTTTTTATATCCCGGTTTTACTTTTGTGGATTTACGATTTACAATCTTCTTAATTTCCGCATCCAATGGATCCTTTTTGCGTCTCGGTCTTGCCTGGTGGAAGCCTTTTAAATTCACCAAAGTACCGTTTCGAACATCCTGATGTTCAAAGCAAATGCCCTTTTTAATGAGCTGATCAGCTGCGTTTTCATCCTCCGGACGATACAGCGCAAGACAGATACCATCACGATTCGCACGTCCGGTACGACCGGCACGATGGACATAGAATTTAAGATCTTTTGGGAAACCACACGAAATAACATGCGTAATTCCATCGATATCAATACCACGGGATGCGATATCACTGGCAACGATATATGTCTTTTTCTGGGACTGTATCTCCTTAATGGCATGCATTCTTTCACGAGATTCCAAATCACCGTGTAATTCAACAAGGTCATAGTTATTCTGACGCAGTAAATCGGCAATAGCGGCTGCTTCGGTATTCGTATTAGCAAAGATCAGGCACACATAAGGCTGAATGGTCGGTAGTACATCCAAAAGCTTTTCACCGTATGTTTTATGTTTACACGGAACCAGAATATTGGTTACCGAGGATTGGAAATCCGCTTTTTCATCAATTTCGATGATGAATGGATCGTATAAATATTTCTTTAAAAATGGCTGCAAGGCTTCCGGAATGGTTGCGGAAAATACCATGATCTGTACTTTCTTATCCATTTTAGAAAGAATCATATCAATGTCTTCCAAGAATCCATATTCGAGTGTCATATCCGCTTCATCAATCACAACGGTTTTGGCGGTATCCAGGCGTAGAAAGTTTTCATCAATAAACATATCCTTTAAACGGCCCGGTGTTCCGATGACAATCTGAGGCTGTTCATTTACAGCCTTCTTTTCCGTACCTCCGGTAAATAACCGAACAGTTACGTTGAAATAATCACCGATTTCTTTACATCTATCGTATAACTGATACGCAAGCTCTCTTGTAGGAGCGGATATTACTGCCTGAACGCTTTTATCTTCAAAGTCCAGATTTTCAAATATCGACATAAAGAAAGCATGGCTTTTTCCCGATCCGGTGGATGAGATACCGATAATATCCCTGTTTTTATTCTTTCGAGAGAGTACAGCCTCCTGAATTGGTGTTAAAGTTTTGAAATGTTCTAATTCCATAATTTGTTGAGTAATCGTTTTCTCTTCCATATATACCATCCTTTCTAATTAACATTCATTCTGTGTCTTAACGAGTTTAACACATCTATTTTTTTAAAACAAGTTTGTTGAAATTGACTTTTTTTTCAGGTTTGGGATAATGAAACCATGAACCAATTTGAAATAATCAAAGTAAATCCGCAGGGGTATTGCGGCGGTGTGCTTCGTGCCATCCGCACTGTTAAAAAAATCCGCGAAGAAAATCCGGATGAAAAAATAACCATACTTGGAAATCTTGTTCACAATACGTATGTGACAAAAGCCCTTCAATTCTATGATATCAATACAACCGATGCCAAAGGCATGAGCCGATATGATCTTCTCGATACGATTAATGAAGGCATTGTAGTCTTTACTGCCCATGGTGTACATCCTTCTGTCATCGAAAAGGCAAAGGAAAAGAACTTGAAATATGTAGATGCTTCGTGTCCTTTTGTACTTCAAACACAAAAAGTAGTAAATGATAAGCTCAAAGAAGGATATACGATTTTCTATATCGGAAAAAAAGGGCATCCGGAAGCTGAATCCGTATGTTTCCAAAATAAAGATATCTATTTAATAGACAAAGAAAAGGATATACCCCAAAATATTGATGGACCCATCTTTGTGACCAATCAGACAACTATGTCGATCATGGATCTTCAGCAGCTCTTTGATGTGATTAAAGCGATGTATCCAAATGCGCTGATCCATGATGAAATCTGCAATGCGACCCGCATTCGCCAGCAGGCTGTCCTTGATTTAAAGGATAAGAATGTTGATGTGCTTATTGTAGTGGGAGACCCTTCTTCCAATAACACCGCCAAATTGGCGGATATTGGAAAAGAAGCCGGCATTTCACAGGTGCTGCGGATCAACGATGTGCATGAATTAAACCCGGAAGATTTATATCATGTACATACTATTGCCCTTACCAGCGGAGCCAGCACACCAACCTACCTCACCGATCAGGTGATTGAGTATTTAGAAACCGGAATGAAAACAGAAACACGCATTCAGGATATCCTGTAATGCGTGTTCTTTTTACTCTTCTTCTGCTTCGGATTCTTCTTTTTTGTCTGTTTTAACAGCTCTCTCCATCCGTTCGGTAATCCACTGAGGAACCAATCTATTGAATTTTTCCGGATTATTTACCACCAGATTTTCGACAGCTTTTGCCACACCCTGGTTTCCTTCATGGATTAAACTCTGCACAGATGTTCCCTTACCGACAAATTTCTTTGCGATATCGGCAACCAGCCCCAGCTTAGATCCAAACAAATTCTCTTTCGCCTGATTGGCGCTCTGAACGGTTTGTTCCAGCTGTTTACGAGATGGTTCATCCATAGTATTCCCATTTTGAGATAGCTGCTCTCTGGCATTTTGTCCTTCTACAATCTGTTTATAATAATCCATTACCTCTTGATCAGTGACATCCGGAATCTGATGTACGGCCTCTAGATATTCTTCCAAAGGAATTTCGTAAATCTTATCGGCAAGATCTTTTTTTTCATTCGGATTTGTTTGATTTGTCATAAAATCATCCTTTCTGTTGTATGTATACTCAATATATATCGCAAAATTTTGATTTTTTAAAGTTACATATTTATGAAAGTGTATTTTCGTAACCGACAAAATGAAAAACACGCATCTTATGATGCGTGCTCAATTTGTTCCAGTATCCGTAACCGATTACGAATCAAATCACCTTTTGTATCCGGCATACGGGAAAGAATGGCTTCCCATTTTGTCTTTTCATGATGGATAAAGGATTGATAATCATCATCCTTCACCACATTTTTTCCATATAGGATTTCGGATTCATCCAGTTTTTGATCAGCATCAGTATATCGGCAGCATACAATCGGATAGAAATGACCATCTTCCTTTACAATATATTCCTTTTCGATGCAGTAACCGTTTTGGGAAAGGAAGGATCGTAATTTATCTGCATCCTTATGAACCGATAAAATCAAAAAACAATCTTTCTGCAGATATGAATGTCCGCTTTCCAAGATATCGATCACTGTCAAAGCTCCCATACCGGCAATCACGGTACAGTCAACATCTTCCGGAAGATTTTCAATTCCGTTTTGAAGACGAAGAATCACTTTATCCTGCACTCCTGCTTTGTCAACCATTGTACGGGCATTGTTTAAAGGGCCTTCCGCAATATCGCAGGCATATGCCTTATTAACCTTTCCGGATAAGATTGAATTAATCGCTATGTAGGCATGATCACAGCCAATATCCGCCAGTACATTTCCATGCACAAGGGATACAATTTTCTGTAAGCGATATGAAACAGATATCATGATACTAATCATCCTTTCCGAGTACGGGTTTTATCCTGTAAATAATAGATAGAATTTTAAGGTGCAGGACCATGTGGCCTGCACCTAAATAAACATTTTAGAACGATATTAAGACTTCACAAAATCTTTTAATCGCTTAGAGCGGTTTGGATGTTTTAGT
>CACYBS010000121.1 GCA_902772725.1 Erysipelothrix rhusiopathiae | reverse complement strand
GCTCATAATACCTGTTATCGTCACCTTTGAAGATAACAGTATCTGCTACGTCTTTCTTCTTTAGTTTACCTTCTTTGACAAGTCGAGCCTTTTCTGCCCTGATTTTATCAAGCAGAACAAATGCAGGCTCTTCTGAAGAGTCTTGGGGAACAAGTTTGCCCCGAATTGCTTCTTGGAGTATGGACTTTTTTATCTTTGTTGTGATGTTAACGTTGATAGTTTCAAGTTTATGTTCCACTTTTCCATAGTGTTCAATCAATAACTTTATTTCATTGATTAATTCTACGATACGTATTTGTTCTGGTAGAGGGGGGAGTGGAATTAATATATTGGAGATTGAATCAATTGGAAGATGTTTTACAGCAACACCGCGTATTCTATCTTTTGAAAGATACACAAAAGCTGCTTCTATAGAGAAGCGTAAATAGTGATGATTTATCGATATAGGGTCATATTTTATAAGTGCCAAACTTTCAAATAAGCTAAACTCAAAATTTACATCAACTTCTGCAACAGAACCAATTGAACCACTTTTTGAGATTATCAGGTCTCCCTCTTCTGGATTGCATCTTGCAAATAGTAATTGGTGTTCTTCTAGGCTAATATATTTGCAATTGTTGAAATTTAGCACTCCATTGATAATATCTTTGGCAGAAACAAATTTTACACCTTCCGTACAATACTTTGGAGTCTTATGAGTACCATCGGTTATCTTGAAAGAAATATTCTTAAGCCTACTCCATACCCACCCCTTAGGTATCTCAAACGGTATTTCTTCGTCTATACAGACCACCTTCCCGTCGGTGAACTTCTCATAATAGGAATTGTCCTCACCACGGTAGATGATAGATTCTTTCTTGTCTCTTTTTATTTTCCCTTCTTTGATAAGGCGTGCTTTTTCTGCCCTAATCTTTTCAAGCAGGACAGATGCAGGCTCATCATTAGGGTCTTGTGGTACGAGTTTTCCCTGTATTGCCCACTGTAGTATGCTGTTTTTAAGTTGCTTTCCTGTCATGAGTTTTTCTTTAGTAATTCTTTTATTTTTTGCCTAAAAGCCTCATTGTGTTTAAAGAGCAAACCGTCTTTGTATTTAGGATGCGCATCGGGTCTAACCATTTTCCATATTTCATTAAAAGCAGAAAATATACGGTCTATACTAACCCCTTCTGGGATTTCTTCATTGGAAGCTAAATACTCGCTTAAGTATGCTTCAGATGGATTTCCAATGTTAAGTCTTTCGCAGATGAGCCAAGAAACTGATTCTGCTTCAAATTCTTCAACGGAATGAGAAAGGTTATTCACATTCCATCCACTCCAATTTTTGGGCGATATAATATGTTTGCAAAAAAGATGTCCTAATTCATGAACTATACTCGCAAATTGTTCTCCGGATTCTGCATTTTTATTAACACTAATAAGATAATTTGCTAAAACATCACAGTATTTATCCTCTTTCAAATTTATTCTTATGTCATAATGCGAATTATGAAGAATCTCTATTTTAGCAGCATACCCAACTCCTGCGTTCATTTTTAAATCAAATGCTATACTATGTATAGAACAGGTTTTAAGTAAATCATTAATAGTATTTTCCGAGACATTCTGTTTAGTTTTATAAGGTGCCGATAATTCTCTAAGAATGTCATCATCATTCATAGGAAACAATGAATGTTGATAATTTTCTTTTATTGGTATTGTATCACCTATTTCAAACACATAATCAACGGGGCCAAATGGAACCAAAATGATAAGTGGCTGGGCATTAGGTTTTAAGCACCGATTATATCGACTTTTCCATTCACTTTCCCTAAGAACATATCGCGCTCCAGGTTTTTGCATCTGTACAAGCATTGCATTAAATGGTGCCAATTCTCTGAATCTGGCACAAAAATCCATTACTTCTTTATAATGAGCGGAAGTTCGATAATTTTTGACATTTTGATATAAAAGGTCAAGGTTCGATATTCTTGGCTTATTCTCCATGTGATCTTATTTCTCAATCGTAATACCCAAAATTTTTTGTATCTCGTCCAACGTCTTGTCTATCTCATGGTCAAGAGCAGCACGTTTCTTGTAGTAATCCGCAAGCAACTCGGCAGGAGGCAGGATTTCCTCTTCATCTTTGGGAAACTTGCACTGGTCGAAATTACAGTCCATTTCAAGAAGTTGCTTTGCCGTAAAGCAGCGTGATTTTTCATCGTTGTTTGTGGAATCTACTATTTCCTGACGGTTGTTCCACCAGTCAATGATAGGCTGACAGTGTTCAGTCCTCATGGGCTTTGTCTTAGAGAAATGTTTGTACCCTTCTGGCATGTCGAGACGATAGAACCAGGTCTCTTTCGTACTCAATCCTTCTTCTGCGCCTTCTGCTTTTTCATTGTTGAAGAAAAGGATGTTGGTTGCGATGCTGGTGTATGGTGAGAAAATACTGCCAGGCAGACGGATGATGGTGTGTAGGTTGAATTCACGAAGCAGTTTCTCCTTGATGGCCAACTTTGCGTTGTCGGTACCAAAGAGGAAACCATCAGGCAAAATAACCGCCGCACGTCCTTTTTCTGCCAGACGATACATGATAAGCACCATGAACAGGTCGGCTGTCTCGCTTGAACTCAAGTCTGACGGGAAGTGCTGCTTGATGTCGTTCTTCTCGTTTCCACCATATGGAGGATTCATCAGAATCACGTTGAACTTGTCTTCATCTGTGTAGTTCAGCACGTCTTTGGCAAGAGAATTGTCATGCATCACACGAGGCGAGTCAATATCATGAAGAAGCATATTGGTCACGCATAACATATACGGGAATTGCTTCTTTTCAATGCCAAAAATTGAACGGGCGTATTCTTCTTTGTCTTCTGCCGTCTTCACCTCTTTGTCTAGGACTTTTAACCAACTGGTAATAAAGCCGCCCGTGCCACATGCAAGGTCGGCCATCTTCTCACCAATCTTTGGCTGTATAATCATTGCCATGAAGTCGGTCAAGGCGCGTGGCGTATAAAACTCACCAGCGGAGCCAGCAGACTGCATTTCCTTTAAAATTGCCTCGTAAATGTCACTAAAGGCACGGCTTTCCTCATAATCGCCAAGGTCGAGTTGGTCAATGACATTGATTACCTGACGAAGCAGCACTCCATCCTTCATGTATTGGTTGGCATCCTCAAAAGTGGTGCGGACGATGGCATTACGCATGGGAGTTGTTGGTGTCACTTCCAACCCTTTCAAGGTAGGGAACAGGGTGTTGTTGACAAAGTTCAACAATGCATCGGCGGTCAAGGCGTTTCCATCGCCATTATCCTTAGCCCAGTTGCGCCAACGGCAGTTTTCAGGAATAAAAGACTCGTAGTTGTCTTCGTTGAACTCCCAGTCGTTTTCTTTCTCGTCATAAACTTTCAAAAAAAGCATCCATGCTATCTGTTCGATACGTTGAGCATCACCGTTGATGCCGGCATCGTTGCGCATAATGTTGCGGATGCTCTTGACAAAGTTGTTAAGTGCCATATTTATGCAATACTATAGATTAGGGTTTCAAGTTCTTTTACTGCTGTGAAATATTGTTGGTTCCCGCCAAAAAAGCGGGCGATATTGGCTGGAGAACCCATTTGTCGGAACGGATCCAGGCGTAGCACCGTACGATTCTCCAACTGTGTTATGCCGTCGCTGGCATATTTGTCAAGCAATGCCTCTAGTACTTTCCGTGCTTCCGCACCGTATTTATTGAATACGTCGCGTTTCTTCACGTTCTCGGCTCTTTCGCGTCTTGTCAATGGCTTTTTGCCGTATGCGATATGACAGATGAAGTCGAAATCATCCACATCCTCCATTTGCTGGTCTTTCTTCAACGCCGACAAATCGATGCCACTCTCACGTAAG
>CACYBS010000120.1 GCA_902772725.1 Erysipelothrix rhusiopathiae | reverse complement strand
GGCGCTTGAGGTAGCTCTTTTAGCGTTTGATTTTAGAAACAAATTTTCGGAAGGAGTAAAACCGGAGATTATCACTACTGCGTATACGCATGTTTCTACAACAGAGGCTATTGTCCGCAATCAATTAGAACCGGTATTTGTGGATGTAGAACCGTATTTTCTTACGATGGATCCTACAAAAATAGAAGAAAAGATAACGGAAAGAACGGTAGCGATTGTGGCAACACATGTATATGGCTTTATGTGCGATGTAGAAGCTATACAAAAGATTGCCGATCAATATCATTTAAAAGTCATTTATGATGCAGCGCATGCCTTTGGTGTGACCTATAAAGGAAACAGTCCGGCAGTATATGGGGATGCCGTGATGTTCTCAACACATGCTACTAAGGTTTTTCACACCATTGAAGGTGGTATTTTAACATATAAAGAAAATGAGAAACTGAATCATATCGAAGACCTTGTCAATTTTGGATATGTCTCACAAGAGGATGTAGCCTATATCGGGCTCAATGCCAGAATGAATGAATTTGAAGCCGTCATGGGTATCTGCAACCTAAGACACTTTGACAGGGAAATTGAAAAACGAAGAAAAATTGTTGAATTATATAATCAGCGGTTAGATGGAACGGAGGGCATTCGCATATTAAAACCTTCCACCGATATCGAGTGGAATTATGCCTACTATCCAGTTTTATTTGAAGGATATAAGGAAGACCGTAACCAAATTCAGAAAAAACTGGAAAAAGAAGACATCTATGCCCGCAAATATTTCTATCCGATTACCACACAGGTTACAGCTTTTAAGAAACAGTATGGAAGCATAGATTTACCAATATCTCTCCATGCATCCAGCTGTGTTTTATCACTGCCTTTGTATCCTGATCTTTCATTTGAAGATGTTAATCGCATCTGCGATATTATTTTGAGGTGATCGTATGCCTAAGGTTAGTATTTTATTGACATCCTACAATCATGAAAAGTTTCTGCTTGAAAGTATCAACAGTATTTTAAATCAGACCTTTAAAGATTTTGAGCTCTATATTGTAGATGACTGTTCTACAGATTCAAGCTGGGATATCATTCAATCCATTGAAGATGACCGCGTGATTAAAAAACGCAATCCCAAAAATTTAGGAGAACCGGTCAGTGCTGATTTTTTCAAAAGTTTAAAAGGTGAGTATTACGCGATTGCTCATTGTGATGATAAGTGGGCTCCTTCAAAGCTGGAAAAACAGGTCGCTTATCTGGATGCACACCCTGAGATCGGCGTTGTGTTTACCAATGTTGAATTAATTGATCAAAACGGAAAACGCATTACCGATACCTCTCATCCGTATTATAGAGTTTTCTATGAAATAAATCAGAGCCGTTATGAATGGCTAAGAACTTTCTTTGATACAGGAAATCATCTATGTCATCCAAGCTCTTTGACCCGGACAAAAATCAGGGTCGATGAAGATATATTTGTGTATGGGTTGGCATCCTTTCCGGATCTGTGGCGGTGGATCAAAATCTGCCTTCATCATGAAATCTATATTCTTGATGAAAAGTTAACCTATTTCCGTGTTCACTATGATCAATCCAATGCCAGCGGAATCAATCCTTCCAATATGGTTCGTGTACAGACAGAAAATATGTTGATTGCGAAAGAATTTTTCAAGATTCCGTCTAATGACTTTTTAAAGGTATTTCCGGAAGCTGAAAAATATGTCGTGGATGGAGATATCGATACTCGATACGTCCTGTCAAGAATGATGATTGAAAATAAAAATACAGGGTTTCAAGCCTGCGGGATTCAAGAGCTTTACAGCCTTCTTAATGAAGAGACATCACGAAAGCGAATTGAGAAACTGTATGGGTTTGGACCTGCTGATTTTAAACAGATCACCAGCCGGAAAGATATTTTCCATAATTTGAAAGAAGATGATTATCTTCATATATCGCTTTATTATTGGACAGGAAATAATTTTCAATTATCTCAATGTTTGACAAAGAAAGTATATGCGGGGGCAAGTTTTGTCGCTCAATTTGATCTGTCTCAAATGGAATACGACAAGCTGCGCCTTGACCTGGACGAAGGAGTTTATCGCAAATTTATCGATCTGAGTTTAAAGATGGATGATACGTCCATCAACTATAAAATTGTCGGGCAGTATGAATCAGAAGACAATTCGATTTTGTTCTATACAACCGATCCACAGATTTATCCGAAAACGAATAAAGGAACAATCTTTACGGTTTCCGGAAAGACAGAAAAAATCGATATGGGACAGGTGCAGATGTATCTGGATAACAAATCCACCAATCCTGCATATCGAATAATCTATAAAGTTTTAAGAAAAATTAGGAGGAGAAAATGAAGGGACCTATTAAAATTGAGAATTTATATTCTCATAAAACCAATGTTTACAGCATGGAAGGATTTGAAGCTCGAATTGTCGATCAGGCTTATTTAGATGAGTTAGGCGTAAAGGTGAAACCATCCGAATATACATTGAATGGACTCATCAACGGATCGAAGCTGTATATGAAGCGCATCGAAAATAGAACCGTTATTCCGACATCCACTTTATATTTGGAAGATATTGACCCGGATACAGTAGAGACGGAAATTCATAACTATACCGGACGCTGTCCGACTTTGACCTTTGAGATCAATCCGGTGAAAGGATGTAATGTCGGATGTCAATATTGTCTTGTGACAGATGGAGTTCATGAACAGAAGATTATCGCCTATGAGAATTATCATCTCTATGTCCGCAAGCTTCTGGAAGATATGAATGGAATCGTTCAGGATGAAATCAAACCGGAAGATATAAAGCGTAAAAATGAACTACTGCAGGAATTAGCCCGTGTTATTGAAGAAGAACCGGCAAGAAAAAAAGAAGTTGAGGCACAGATTACCGAAATCAGCCGCTATAAAAACTGGAACCATTATTATTACTTCTCTCCAAAGACCGAAGCATTCCAGGAACCTACTTTGTATACCGGCATTGCCCATCGCATCTTAAAGGAGTTTATTGCGCATTTCAAAAAGTATCCAAACTCGAATGCGAGATTGTTTGTGGCATCTAAAATGGGTGTGAAGCATTTAATGTATGAATACGAGGGAGAAACAATTCTTGATCTGTTTAAACAGTTAAAAGATAAGATGCAGTTTAATACCAGCGTATCCATAATGCCAACCGAATTCAGAGATATATTAGAACCGTATGCAGCACCGATTGAAGAGCGTTTAAAGGCAGTTCAAATCTGCCAGGCCAATGGTATTATGTCAAATTCTGCTTTAGTACAGCCGATCTTTACACCGTATCTGACCGAAGACAACATTAAGGAATTCTTTGATATGCTCCATAATGTCGGCATTATTAACTACAAGCCGGAATTCTTAACTGCCTGCATGGAAAATCTTGCGATGTTAGGGCAGTGGTTAGGTCACTTTGATAAAGATAAAGAACGTCAGTTGTATGAAGACTATATTATGCCTTCCAATGCAGACCATAAAAAACAGCGCGGCAGAACGGCACCGGACCGCTCCTTAAGTATTGACAACATCAAAAAGATGAAAGAATATACCACATCGCTGGGAATGACTACCAGCATCTGTTACTGGGTACGCAAACAATTGCGGATTACACCTGCGTTGATTCCGATCATCAATGAAAACGGATTCCAGTGTTTAGGCTACCAATCGCGTTTATTTTCGGGAGAATAATTCTTTATGAACAATACAGAGATTTGTTCAAAGGTAATGGGACACAGAGAGTCCTATTATCTGCGCTGGTATCATGAGAAACCGATTTTTGTCACGACAAAAAGAAGAGATGAGATTCGCAAGCTTCATGAAGTGTTATATAAAGCGATTGAATATATGGGTATTCATTATAAAGAATATGTGGATACCTATATGCCGCTGGATTCAAAAATCATGGAAATATTGGATTATCAAAGTCAATTTCCATATCGTGCCGGTACCTACCGTCCGGATTATATTGTCACCGAAGATGGTGAATTGAAGTTATGTGAGATCACATCCCGTTTCTTTGCGCATGGTATCTTCTCATCCTATTTTGCCGAGTGTGATGCGAATCGTTTTATGGCAAAGTATCCTGGGCATACAAGAGAAGTACGCTTTGAAGAAATGATTTCTTATATGCGAAAGCTTGTGGACGGATATGATGAAATCTATGTATTAAAGAGTTCGGACCGCACCAATGAAATTCCATTATACGAAGCATATTATGCATATATCGGAAAAAAAGTGCACATTCTGGAAGCGGAAGAAGTTGAATCCAATATCGAAAACTGGAAAGGGAAGATGATCTTCAGTGCCCTCAATCAACATGATTTGTTGGGTTTTTCCATGGATACATTAAAGACCATGATGGACTCCAAAATGATCAATGATTTTCGGACAACATTTTTGGTACATGATAAACGCTTTATGCGTCTATGGTTTGAAGATGTGTTTACTTCGAATTTCTTAACAGAAGAAGAAACGGAGTTTTTGCGCAGTCACTCCATTGAAACCTATATCTGCAAAGAAAAGCCATCCATCCTGCAGGATGCTTATACCAACAAAGATCAATATATCTTAAAACACTACTGTTTAGGCAAAAGTGAAAAAGTCTATGCCGGTCTGTTAACCGATAATGCCGCATGGCAGTTTCTCTTTGATTCCGGACAGATAGAGGATATGATCCTTCAACCCTTTATAAAACAGAGAGTCTATCCAACGGTATGGGAAGGGCAGGCATTTGATGATTATATCTGCGGCATGATGTTGTGTGTAAATGATCAATTTTTTGACAACGGTCTTGTTCGAACTTCCAGCCTGCCTGTTACGAATGTGGGAGATGACCGCAAAGCCTGTATGATCATGACAGATGACCCATTCCTTCTGTCTAAAGGAGATGTTCTTTAATATGATTGATAAAAAAGATATGGTCATCAAAACCGATGCCAGACGCTTCATTCCTTTCGCAAAGGATAATGTCCTAAAAAAACTGGATTCCAAGTTTCAACTCAGGGATACAGAACTTAGAATGCGGGCAGCCAGTGGATTTTATCCCCTTATAGCCGGTCTTATTGAGGCAATCTATGATAAAGAAAGCTATACAAACGGAAAGACTTTATACCGAGTTGCGACAGGAGAAGGCTATCAACAGCTTATTGATGATGAAATTGATGTATTCTTTTCAACCGGACCGTCGCGTCATCAAAAAGAATTATTGAGGCTATCCGGATTTGAATATGAATTTACACCGCTTGTAAAGGAACCGATTGCGATTTTGTTGAATACGGATAATCCTGTGGATGATCTAACTGTGGAGCAGCTGCAGGAGATGTATTTTGGAAAGATTGTAAATTGGAATGAAGTGGGTGGAAAAGATGGCATCATCACAACATATCAATTGGTGGCGGGAAATGGGTCTCAAACCTGCTTTGAATCCATTGTGATCGATAATCCCATCGATGGAAACCATCAGGAGGTGGTTACGATGCCGGCTATTATCGATAATGTGGCATGGAATCCAAATGGAATCTGTTATGCGTTTACTTCGTATTACACCAAGATGTATGCCCATGCCTGCACCAAAATGATCAAATTAGATGGATATTCTGTTTGGGATACAAAGTATCCTCTACAAAATAATCTCTATATGATATACAAAAAGAACAACTCCAATCCTTCCATAAAAGAGTTGGAAAAGTGGCTGACATCGATAGATGGGCTCAAGCTTATTCAAAAGGCTAATGAAGTTGTCCGTGACTATGGAGAAGATTATTAATATGCAGAAAACATCGATCATGCAGCCGTATTTTCTTCCTTATATCGGCTATTGGCAGATGATGAATGCCGTGGATACGTTCATGATTCTGGATGATGTGAATTATATCCGGCAGGGATGGATCCATCGTAACCGCATTGAATGCGATGGAAAAGAAAAATCACTGGTGCTGCCGGTTCGACATGCAAGCTTGAACGTTTTTATTAAAGATCTGCATTTTGTGAATGATAAACAATATATCGAAGAACTGCAGTCAACCGTAAGATATGCATATCGCAAAGCGCCGTATAAAAATATCGGCTGTGCACTTTTTAAAGAGATTGTCGAATATCCCGAAACAGCGATTTCCTTGTTTCTGGAACATCATATGCATGTGATTGCCGATTATTTGGGAATTGATACAAAAATAATCAAGGCATCGGATTACCGGGGGCCTGTTCACGGAAAGGGAATAAACGGTGTGTTGGAACTGTG
>CACYBS010000119.1 GCA_902772725.1 Erysipelothrix rhusiopathiae | reverse complement strand
ATTTAAAAAACAGCGCATGGGTCGTAAAAAAGTTTGTTACTTCACAAAGAACAAAATCAAAGAAATCGACTACAAAGATGTTGAATTATTAAAGCGCTTCATCAATGCGAACGGTAAAATTATTCCACGTCGTGTTACCGGCACACGTGCAAAATATCAGAGAATGCTGGCTACTGCAATCAAGCGTGCACGCCAGATGGCTTTATTACCATACGTAGTAGACTAAGAATGAGCTTGTCTCATTCTTTTTTTTCGTTTTAGAATCATGTAGAATATAGACTATGAATACTAAACAAATAACCCGGGGTGCTATGAGTGTTGCGATATATGGGGCCCTTTTGTTTTTGAATCAGCAGACTGCACTTGCGATAGAATCACTTGCCAACTGGATCTTCATTTTTCCGGTGTTGATCTTAACTGCGATGGATGGGATAAAATCCGGCTTTATTGCAGGTATCGCAATGGCCTTTATTACCCTGCTGTTCGGTGGATTTACGACATGGTTTTACAGCTGGTTTTCCATTTTAACCGGATGGGTTTATGGGATCGGCATTCATAAACAATGGAAACATACGCTGAATTTTGCGATATGTTTTGCGATTACCCTGGTATCTATGGTGATGATGGCCCTACTTTGGGCCGGCATCTTTGATATGGATATGACACAGGACTATAACCAATTGGTGCAGCTTGTTCCCTGGTTAGACCTTAAGGCATATGTTGCCTTTTCTTTGGTGCTGATGAGTTTTTTACAGGCAATGTGTGTGCATATGGTGGCGCTTTTAACATGCATCAAGATGAAAATCAAAATGCGCCCGCTGCAGTCATTTCGCCAGATTAAAAGCTATCCATGGATTGGGTATGTGTCTATTCTGATTTGGGTATTATTCTTTTTTGGCCGGAATATGTTAAAATTTAGTGAAGAAGTGCAGACAATTATACAGATTTGCTGGTTTATTGACTGCATTATTTTGGACTTTTACGGGGTATTGGTTATAATGGAATTTGGCATACTCCGCAATTTCCGGAAAATCTCTTTTATTGCAGTTTTCGGAGCGTTTCTTCCCATCGTATCCTTTATCTGGATATTGTTGGGAGAATGTGAATGCCTTTTCTCTTTGCGGGAGAAAATATCTATGAGGATGAGAGTATGAAGAAATTTAGTAAGTGGAGAAATTTGGCCGCTTTCACAATTTTTTTATCGGTGCTTACCATCGGTTTTTTGATTTTTAAACAGCAGTATCTATCGGCTCTTGTGGTGGCGGTTTTGGTCGTGCTTCTTATGGTATCTTTTTATGGATTCTGGCGTTCATTACACCGTTATGGGCTTCAAACTGAGGTGGATATCAGCCGTGTGTTAGGCCGTGATGCCAAGGAAGCCCTTGATTTTGGTAATATCGGAATCTTGACCTATGACAGTGATTATGTCGTAACGTGGCAGTCTCCATATTTTGAGCAGAACGGTATGCATCTAGTCAATCATAAGCTTGCATCCTGGATGGAGGAGACCAAGACGCTGTTTTCGGATGAGGTCGATACAGTTACCGGAAAATACGAAGACCGTGTTTATGAGATCACAAGAAAAGCCGATGCTCAGATCTTATATGTAAAGGATATTACGGAGCTATATAATCTTCGAGCTGCCAACAACCGCAACGAAATCGTAGTCGGTATTTTGGAGCTGGACAATTATCGGGAATATCAGAACTATGAAGGCGAAGAGCTTCTCGCAAAAATCAATATGCATTTGCGGGGACCTTTAGTTGTGTGGGCAAAGAAAAACGGAATGTTAATCAAAAAATTGAGCTCCGACCGTTTTTTTGTCGTATTAAATAAACAGATATTCGACGATATTAAAGCTAAGAATTTCTCTATTTTACAGGAAATCAAAGACCGGGCAACCGATTTGGATGTATCCATTACCTTAAGCATGGCTTTTGCGTATGGAACCGATGATTTTGTCGAATTAGATGATATGGTAAATCAGCTGATTGAATTAGCGCAAAGCCGTGGAGGCGACCAGGCGGTTATCCGCTCAGCCAACGGTACCGTTCAATATATCGGCGGTAATTCGGAAATCAGTTCAACCCGTTCTAAAGTACGTGTGCGTGTAATGGCAAGAACGATCGAAGAAGCAATTCTTCAATCCAATGAGATTTACATCGCCGGTCATATCATGACAGATTTTGACTGTATGGGAGCTGCTTTAAGCATGTCCTCATGGGCACAGGCTTTAAATAAAAAAGCGTATATCGTTTTACGGGATGTGGCTCGTGATGCACAGCTTCAGGATACCATGGAACATTATCGGGAATCCTTAAGAGAAAGACATCATTTCTTAACACCGGACCAGGCTCTGGAGCGGTTCAATAAGGATAAGGATCTGTTATTGATGGTGGATCACGGAATTCCATCGATTTCAAGCTGTAAGGATATCATTCCACTGGCAAACCGGATCGTTGTGATTGATCATCATCGCCGCGGTGACAGTTTTGTCAAACATGCGATGTTGACTTATGTAGAATCCACCGCAAGCTCAGCCTGCGAGCTGATTGTTGAATTGTTACAGAACGTTTCAAGTCACGTTCCGATTTTTCAATCGGAGGCAACCATTATGTATCTGGGTATTCTGGTAGATACCAACCGTTTCCAGATGCATACCGATGCACGTACCTTTGAAGCGGCCGGCATGCTGTGTGTATGGGGTGCAAATTCGACTGTGGCAGAAAGATCTCTGCGGGAAGATTTCACAAGATTTACATTGCGTAATACTCTGGTGCAGCTTGCCAAACCATATAAGGAAGATTTCCTGATTGTCTGTTATGAGGATGGTCCGGTTGATAAGACCATTCTGGCACAGACTTCAGAGGCTTTATTGAAAGTAAAGGGCTGTAAGGCTTCCTTTACAATCGCAAGAGCAGATAAGGATGGATTTCCTACCGCTGTATCTGCCAGAAGCGATGGAACATATAATGTTCAAAAAGTTATGGAAAAACTGCAGGGCGGCGGACATTTCAGTGCTGCAGCTGCAGAGAGTTCAAATATGACACCAAAAGAGCTGAAAAAAGCTCTATTGGCAGCGATAGATCAGGAGGAAATGGTATGAAAGTAATTTTATTGGAAGATGTAAGAAAAGTTGGTAGAAAAGATGACGTGGTAGATGTCAGTGATGGCTATGCGCGCAACTTTTTGATCAAAAACGGTAAGGCAGTAGCTTACACAAAGGGAAGCTCAAAGGTTTTAGATAAGCAGCTTGCCGATAAGGCGGCATATGAAGCTGATCTTAAAAAAGAAGCGGAAGAGCTTGCCAAAAAATTAGAGACTATGAAATTTGAATTCCAGTTAAAGACCGGTAAAGAAGGACAGACTTTTGGTTCTATTTCCACAAAACAGATTGCCGAAGCTTTACAGGCACAGGGAATTAAGGTTGAAAAACGTAAGATTACCCTCGATGAGCCTATTACATCTTTAGGTACATCGATTGCCTCGGTGGATTTATACCGCGGACAGGTTATCGGCAAGATCAACGTTCACGTATCCGGTAAGGAGTAAGAACATGCCAAGAGAACTCCCAAATTCACAGGTGATGGAACAATCGCTGCTGGGAGCCTTATTGATATATCCAAATGTAATGTCCGACTGTCTGGATTATGACTTACAGCCGGACGAATTTTATCTACCGGGACATCAGCGGATCTTTCAATGTATGAAGGAAATTACCGATAAGGGAGAACCGCTGGATATTTATACCCTTACAACGCGTTTAACCGCTAAGGAAGAAATAGATGCTGCCGGAGGTACGGATTATATTATCAGGCTGGCAGATTATGCGATTTCCAGTGCCAATACGAGAAGTTATATTGAATCCATAAAAAACTATGCCCAGCTTCGCCGTTTGATTTTTACTGCAGAAAAGATCACAGGAGATGCTTACGAATCTTCGGAAGACATCGACGATATTCTGGATGGTGCAGAAAAAGCGATTATGGATGTTACCCGCCAGCGAAGAGGAGCGGATTTTGAAAGCTCGCAGATTATTGTTGCCAGGGTTTTTGAACAGCTCAAGGAATTGAGAACCCAAAAAGGCGTCACGGGTATTCAAACAGGATATCGTGCTCTTGATGCGATCACAAATGGCTTTCAACGCGGCGATCTTTTAATTATCGCTGCCCGTCCTGCTATGGGAAAAAGTGCCTTTGCCTTAAATGTTGCCACGGAGGTGGCAAGAAGAAATCCGGGGGCCGTGGCGATTTTCTCACTTGAAATGCCGGCAGACCAATTGATGAAGCGTTTAATGAGTGCGGAATCCCATGTAGAATCCGATAAGCTTAGAAGCGGCAAGTTATCCGATACGGAAATGTCGCGTCTGTATGAAGCAGGCACCCGCTTATCCGAGCGGAAGATCTTTATCGATGATTCCAGTGCTATCAAAGTTTCGCAGATTTTTTCAAAATGCCGAAAATTAAAAATGGAACACGGCAGCTTGTCGCTTGTTGTGATTGACTATCTGCAGCTGATTACCGGAGGACGTCAGGAATCCCGCCAGCAGGAAGTTTCGGATATCTCTCGAAATTTAAAAATTCTTGCCAAGGAGCTGGATTGTCCGGTCATCGCATTATCGCAGCTTTCCCGAAAGGTTGAGGAAAGATCGGATCATGAGCCGCAGTTAGCCGATTTGCGTGAATCCGGTTCTATTGAGCAGGATGCGGATATTGTTATGTTCTTGCACCGCAAGGATTATTATGACAATAAAGACGATGATGACCAAAAGAAAAACGATACCTCAATCGTTGATATCATTATCGCCAAGCATCGTAACGGTTCTACCGGAAAAATACAGCTGGCCTTTGAAAAGAGCTTGTCTCATTTTATCAACTATGCCAGTCAATACGGAGAAGATATTCATGCGGGTTGATCTTTTATGCAGCGGATCGAAAGGGAATTCCTGCCTGGTCCGGGAAGGGGGAACCCAAATCTTAATTGACTGCGGTTCCACAAAGAAATATCTGATGAATTCTTTAAAAAGCGTAAATCAAAAAGTAGACGATTTAAACGGTGTATTGATTACCCATACACATAAAGATCATGTTTCGCAAATTAAACATTTTTCACATCTGCCCATCTATTCATGGTGTGATCTGGATGTGGAAGATCATCATATCGTACTTCCTTTAGAAGAATTTGATATAGGAAATTTTCATATAAAGGTGATCCAGCTTTCACATGACTGCCCGAAAACGGTTGGTTTTGTGATATGGGGGCAAAGCCAGAAGCTGGTGTATATTACCGATACTGGATATATTCCCAATTATGAAAAAGAGTTCCTGATGGATGCGGACACATATATTTTTGAAAGTAATCATGATCCGCAAATGTTGATGTCAACAGCTCGTCCTATGTTTGTCAAACAAAGGATATTAGGGGATAACGGGCATTTATGCAACGAAGATTCAGGGTCTAATTTGTGCCACATTGTCAACGCAAATACCAAAAACATTGTATTAGCACATATTTCCCAGGAGGGAAATGATCCGAATCTGGCATTAGACACATTGCATGATACATTTTTAAAAAAAGATATGACATTACGCGGTATTCATGCTCAGGCAGCACCGCAATTTAAGATTGTAACGATCGAAGAATAAACACGTCATACAGGACGTGTTTATTTTGTTTTTTAGTGTTATTCATGGTAAAATTCTACTGATTGAGGTGATTAAAAAATGCTTAAAATTATTGATCATCCGCTGATTTCTCAGAAGATCACAAATATGCGGAAAAAGGAAACCCAAAGTCCGGATTTCCGTCGGCTTGTGAATGAAGTAGGATCGCTGATGGCTTTTGAAGTCTTTAAGGACGTACCGTTATCCGAAGTGGATATCGAAACTCCGCTGGCTCAAACTACAGGATATCGCTTTGCCAAAGATATCGTTGTAGTTCCAATCTTACGAGCCGGCTTAGGACTGGTAGAAGGTATCACGAATATCCTGCCGGAGGCAAAGATTGCTCATATCGGTATGTACCGTGATGAAACAACTTTGGAGCCGCACACATATTTGGAACGATATCCGAGAAATATTGCGGATTCTTTTGTCGTGATTGTGGACCCGATGCTGGCGACCGGAGGTTCCGCTGCTTCGGCTATTGAAATGGTGAAAAATCAAGGGGTAAAAAATATCCGCTTAATGTGCCTTGTCGGTGCACCGGAAGGTGTTGCGAAAATCGAAAAAGAATATCCGGATGTAGATATTTATCTGGGTGTTCTGGATGAGCGCTTAAATGATGTCGGATATATTCTTCCTGGTTTAGGAGATGCCGGAGATCGTATTTTCGGAACTGACTGATGCGGCACATGATTGCATTTTCAGGCGTCTTTCTTGTCACCATCTTGATATTTGTCTATATCGGTTATAAGATTGACAATTATCTGGGAACAACACCGATTTTTATCTTTATCGGATTAGCTTACAGCTTGTTTGGAAGCTTTAAACTTTTGATGACCAAGAAGGATGAAGCTGATGAATGATTTACGGTACATGAATAAAAGGGTGATTCAAATAACCCTGATATTAACGTTGATTATTTCTGTGATTGCAGGTTTTCTATTTTCTTCCAATTGGCTTTACGTAGTGATCGGTGTCTGGATCGGAGCTGCAGCCGGACTTATAGGATTTCAAATGATTCAGTCTATGGCTGTATCCCTGGATACGGATCCGGAAAATAGTCAAAAACAGGGAAGACAGGGATATCTGGAACGTTATGGCTTGTATGCTTTGATATTTTCTGTGGCCGCATTTCTGCATGTTCCTGTACTGGCGATGCTGGCAGGATTTATGGCACACAAAATATCATTGTTTGTGTACGCTTATTTAGAAAGAGAGGATATGCATGACGGAAGTTAGTGCGTTGGTGCTGCATTTCGGCTCCTTCACATTGGTCATTCATCAATCCATTCTGGTCTGGCTGATATTATGTGTTTTATTTGCCATATTCTTTATCTGGGCCGGTAAAAAGATTGATAAGGCAGACCCTACAACAGCTCCTAAGGGAATTGTTTATATTTGTGAAGAAATCGTAAATCTGGTACTTTACGTCATCAAAGGAAATTTGAGAGAAACTACAAAACATTACATTCCCCTTTTCGGTACATTAATGTTGATGATGTGCGTTTCCAATCTGATAGGTTTAGTTGGACTGCAGAATCCAACATCCAATATCAGTTTCAACGCTACATTAGCTATTTTGATGTGGATACTGATTCAGGGTAATGGTATGAAAAAAGCCGGTGTTATGGCCCGCTTAAAAGAGATGACAGAGCCAATGTGGTTTTTAACACCGCTCAACATTATCGGCGAATTGGCAACGCCGATTTCACTCACAATGCGTTTGTTTGGTAACATTCTGGCCGGAAGCATCATTACGATGCTTGTATATACATTAATTAAAATGCTTGCACCAATCGGATATATCGGTTTGTTGATTACTCCGTTTCTGCATACGTATTTTGATATTTTTTCCGGTGTAATTCAGACATATATCTTCTTTACCCTTTCATCTTATTTCTTAGGTGAACAGGTTTCGAAGACAGAGGCTTAAAGAAAAGGAGGAAGCTAAAATGGAATTTAATGAATTTTTTGTAAGAGGTATGGCATGCTTAGGTGCCGGTATTGCGATGATCGCTGGTTTAGGTCCTGGTATCGGTCAGGGTATTGCGGCTAGCCGCGGTGCGGAAGCAGTCGGCAGAAATCCGGACGCATCCGGTAAAATTCAATCTATCATGGTTCTTGGTATTGCGCTTGCAGAAACAACAGGTATTTACGCTCTGGTAATTGCGATTCTGTTAATCTTCGTAAAAGGCTAAACTTTAGAGGTTTATAACCTATGGATGGATTTAATATTGATAACTATCTGCGAATTTCGTTAACAGATGTTGTCTTGGTGCTGATATCCACTCTCCTTATTGTGTTGATCGCAAAGAAATTTTTCTGGGATAAGATTCTTGCGTTTATGGAAAACCGTCAGAATATGATTCAGGAAAATATTGATTTCTCTCATGAGCTGCGCGACCAGGCTGCGGCAGAAAAAGAACAATATGATGAAAAACTGAAGAATGTCGGTAAAGAAGCGCATGAAATTCTGGAAAATGCACGCGCTCAAGCCGGTGCGGAAAAGAAGCAGATTCTTGAATCAGCAGAAAATGAAGCTTCAAGAATCCGGGAGAAAGCAGCTGAAGAGATTGAGCGTGAACGTTTAGCAGCTGAAAAAGATATGCGTAACGCAATCAGCGATGTCGCCATTGCGGCTGCGAAAAAGATTGTTCAAAAAGAGATGGATGAAGCCACACAGAAAAAATTCGTGGATGACTTTATTGAACAGGCAGGCGAGAGT
>CACYBS010000118.1 GCA_902772725.1 Erysipelothrix rhusiopathiae | reverse complement strand
TTCTTCCTGTATTGTCTTTGGTTGTAGTTAAAATACTTCGCATAGAACCGGAAAAACAGGGAATCTATCGCTTTATGACCATCTATGCCAATACGGGATTTATGGGCTTTCCGGTCATGAATGCCTTATATGGAGCATTTGGCGTATTCTGTATGGCAATGATCAATATGTTGTTTAACGTATCGGTATTTACCTATGGAATTTATTTGATGACAAAGGGACAGGACACAGGAAAAGCATTCAATATGAAGTCATTAATGACACCTGCCATTATCATGTCTGTGATTGGTATTTTCTTATTTATCTTTGAGATCGGTATGCCTTCTCCGATTTTAAATGTAGCTTCTTCCGTAGGTTCTATGACAACTCCTTTAGCGATGATATTGATCGGAGCATCGTTATCAAAAATGAATGTAAAGGAGCTGTTTGGGGATGTACAGTTACTGATCTTTTCCTTTGTGAAGATGCTGATACTTCCGGCTATTGCGTATTTATGCTTAATGCCATTTACTATGGATCCTGTGATTAAAGCCTGTATACTTATGATTATTGCCCTTCCTGTAGGAAATATGACAGTACTTCTTGCCAACCAATACAAAGTACACCAGGAACTTGCCGCAAAATCAGTATTTATCACAACATTAGCTTCACTTTTAACAATTCCCATTGTAGCGGTGTTATTTTTATAAGGGTTGTTCTAACAACTCTTTTTTTCTGTAAGAAGGGTGCTAAAATAAGGGTAGATAAAAATCGAGGTACATAATATGGAAACAATTAATTTTCAATTAAAATCGGGAAGCGATGGATTGATGTTAGATCTGATCAAAGTAATTCCGGATGGAGAACCGAAGGGAATTGTTCAGATTTCCCATGGTATGGCAGAACATAAGGAACGTTACCTGCCGTTTATGAAATTTCTCGGTGAAAACGGATATGTCAGCATTATCAACGACCATCGAGGACATGGAAAAAGTTTAAAGTCCAAGGATGACCGTGGCTATTTCTATGAAGAGCATGCCGGCTTTATCGTAAAAGACCTGCATGAAATCAACCAATATATCCGAAATGAATTCCCGGGTATTCCGCTTACTTTATTTGGTCATTCCATGGGCTCTTTAGTTGTTCGTAAATATGCCAAATTTTATGATGACACCATTGATAAGCTAATCGTATGCGGATCTCCTAGTGAGAATCCGGCATCGCCTGTCGCATTAAATCTTGCTAAGCTCATCGGCAAGGTGAAGGGTGATCATTATCGTTCCAATTTAATTAATAATATGGCATTCAGTGCCTACCGTAAGGGGTTTGATGAACCGAGTCCAAACAACTGGCTCTCTTCCAACCAGGATAATGTAGAAGCCTATGATGCCTGCGAAGATGATGGTTATGTTTTTACTACCAATGGATTTAGAAATCTATTTACTTTAATGATCGATGCGTATGATCCAAAGGGATGGAATCTTCAAAACAAAGATATGCCAATCTTATTTATCGCCGGGGAATTTGATCCATGTATCGGATCCAAAGAAAAATGGGAAAAAGCCCAGGAACGTATGCGTGAAATCGGCTACACCAATGTTAAGGGTGTACTGTTTGATGGAATGCGTCATGAAATCCTTCAGGAAACCAATAAGCAGAAAGTGTTTGATACAGTTCTGGATTTTTTAAATAAAGAATGAATTCATATATAGACTTTAAAACCATGGGACAGCTGATCCATGGGAAAAAAGGTGAAATTCAAATTGGAAATGATGCTTTTGAATTTCATGATGACAATAATGGCTGTATTGAGATAAAGTGGAACAGGATTCAAAGGGTACGTATAAAAGTGCTCTCAGATTTGATTGAAGGAATCTATATCGAATATGATGGAAAGGTGCTTGCCTTTACTTCCAAAGACAATATTTCGCTTCTGAAATGGATGCAAAGATACTTAAAAAGAGAACGATTCATTCAGGAAAAAACATTTATTCAAAAGTTAACAGGGAAGGCTTAAATAGCCTTCCTTTCAATTTGACTAGTCAACTAACAGGTGATTAAATAAAGTATAGAAAGCGTTTACATTACTACAGGAGGAAAAATGGATTATAAAACTTTGAAACCTTTCCCGGAAGGATTTTTATGGGGTGCTTCCAGTAGCGCTTATCAATGCGAAGGCGCTTATCTGGAAGATGGCAAAGCTCTTTCTGTATCCGACACTGCTCCCGTACCGGAAGGAACGACCAATTTTAACGATGGAATTGATCATTATCACCGCTTTAAAGAAGATATTGATTTAATGGCGGAAATGAATTTTAACGAATTCCGTTTTTCTATCGCATGGCCGCGTATTATTCCTGATGGTGACGGAGAAATCAATAAGCTAGGTGTTCAACATTATCATGAAGTTATTGATTACTGTTTGGAGAAGGGCATTACACCGGTTGTTACCTTGTATCATTTTGACTTACCACAGGCATTACAGGACAAATATATGGGTTGGTTAGACCGCCGATGCATTGATGCGTTTACCCGTTATTGCCGCGTATGCTTCAAAGAATATGGATCCAAGGTAAAGTATTTCTTGACAATTAATGAACAGAACATGATGGCTTTGTACCAGGGCTCACAATATGGTTCCGCAAAAAATCAATGGCAGGCAAACCATCATATGTTAGTGGCACAATCTCAGGCAATGATCGATTGTCATAATATGCTGCCGGGTGTGCTGATCGGTCCTGCGCCGAATATCACTGCCATCTATCCGGCTTCCAGCTCACCTGAGGATAATCGTGCGGCCATGGATTTTGACCAGTTGAGAAACCGTTTATTCTTGGATACAGCAGTATTTGGAAAATATCCGGAAGCATTGGCAAACTGGTGGAAAGATCAGGGTATCTTCCCGGATATCACTGACAAGGATATGGAAATCTTAAAGAACGGTCATCCGGATTTTATCGCATTTAACTATTACGGTGCCGGAACTGTGAAATATGTATCTGTTGAAGAAGGGCAGAAGATGATTGCCGAAGCAACAGAGAAAAAGGATTTCATGACAGGTCTTATGACTTATCCGGGCATGTGTGCTGCCGTGAAAAATCCACTGCAGGAACACACCAGCTATGGCATGGGTATTGACCCAATCGGTCTTCAGGTCACTTTACGTCAGCTTTGGGAGAGATATCAGCTTCCTTTGTTGATTACCGAAAACGGATGCGGTGTACCGGATGTATTAGAAGCAGATGGAACGATTCATGATGATTATCGTATTGATTATCTGCGCCGTCACATCAAGGCATGCCAGGAAGCTATTACCGATGGAGTAAAATTATTCGGTTATTCTCCTTGGTCGGCATTCGACTTGATTTCAACACATCAGGGTATCACAAAACGTTACGGTATGATTTATGTAGACCGTGATGAATTCGACCTGAAAGAAATGAAACGCTATCGTAAGGATTCCTTCTTCTGGTATCAGAAGGTATGCGGATCCAATGGAAAAGATTTAGATTAAAAAAGAAAGAGGTACAAAATGAAATACGCAGTTGCGATTGATATCGGTGGAACAAACAGCCGTGTCGCTTTAGTAGATGAAACTTACAAAATTCTTCGTCGTGAACAATTCCGTACAGATGTAGAAAATCCAAGTGTTACTTTTGATGAATTAGCTAAAAGAATTCAGGACTTTGATGTTCCTGTTTGCGGTATTGGTATGTCCTGCCCGGGACCGTTGGATTTAATCAATGGTAAGATCTTAACTACTCCAAACCTTGGAAGCGCATGGCATGGATTATCTGTTGAAACAGAATTGTCAAAACGTACAGGTCTTCCTGTTTACTTAGAAAACGATGCTAACCTTGCAGCTCTTGCCGAAGCTGTTGTAGGTGAAGGTAAAAACTACCGCTATGTACAGTTCTTAACCGTTTCTACCGGATTAGGTGCAGGCTTTATCATCGATAAGAAGATTTTCCAGGGAGCTCATGGTTTTGCCAATGAAGTAGCTCATGTATGTATGGTAAATAACGGACCAAGCCACGGCTCTATTAAACCGGGCGGAATCGAAGCTATTTCTTCCGGTACTGCGATTACTGTACGTGCTCAAAAAGCCGGACTGGATGTAGCTCATGCAGGTGAAGTTAATGATTTGGCAAAGGCCGGAAATGAAGTTGCTAAACAGATCATGGATGAAGCTAAGATTTATCTTGCTAACTTTATCAGCTTTATCCTGGCATTTGCCGATCCGGATATCGTAATCTTAGGCGGTTCTGTTGCCTTAAAGATTGATGGATTTGTAGAAGAAGTTGAAGAATTGGTTAAGGGTAAAGTATTTGATGTATTGATTCCGACATTAAAGATTCGCAAATCTACATTAAATGAAGACAGTGGCTTATTAGGAGCTGCCTGCTTAGCCTTTAGCAAAAGTGATACAACCTTTTAACAAATTTAACTGAATTAACAGACGATTTGTGGTATAATACACCCAGAGCAGAAGGGAAGAGCCTTCATAGATTTACTTGGATTGTATATAATACTACATAAAACTAAACTGACGCAATTCAAGCTTACACAGACCATTATTGGTTATTTTCAAAAAGCCTCGAAAGAGGCTTTTTGAGTGCGTAAAAAAAAGCTGTTTCCAGCTTTTATTTCAATTCTCCTGTTTTGATGATCTGTAAGGATCCTGTTAAATTTGTCGTATCTTTTTTGTCATAAATGACATAAACATATGTTTCCTTCTTAAACTCCAAAGTACATGTTTCATTATCCGGACCTCCGACATGACATGCCAGAGCTTCTTTTGGAAGATCTTTCGGTCTTTGATAGTAGGTATCTGACATATAGATATACCAGTCATTCATGATCTGTCCGTTAGATGTATCGATATCGATATTTTTACAGTCATAAACACCGGTCTGCCAGTTATCATAGCCATAATAGCTGTAATCAACCGCAAACATATAGCTCTTTGGTTTATCCAGTATAACTCCGCTTTGAAGTCCTAGATTATGCATACTGCCGCATCCTGCCAGGCTTATCATTAAGAGTAAGCTGGTGAATATTTTTGTGATTTTTTTCATAGATTCCCCAAAATCCCTTCTTTTCAACAGATATATGTAGAATATCATCTTTTTAAGCGAAAAAAAAGAGCACAAGCTCCAAAAAAAAATGGTAGCGCGTACGGGATTCGAACCCGTGATACAGCCTTGAGAGGGCTGTGGCTTAACCGCTTGCCGAACGCGCCATGTGCGTAAGTATTGTATCATCAATTGAATTTAAAAGGAAGAGGAAATTTATTTGCACATGCCGGGTGTATTTATACCTCTCCCGGATGTCGCCAATAAATGCCATTTCAATAAAAAACAGAACCGGTCTGCACAATCCGATAATAAAAGAGCAGGGGAATTTTCAAGTACAACTGATACCTTATGAGCTTTGGTTTGCGGTTATTCTCAAAACTTTTTGATGCAAGCCTGTCCCATACACTGAGAATACGATCGAAATCGCGCCCTTCTCTTAGAGGTATTATATTATACAAGATGAATTATCGCAAAACTATAACAGATCTCATTAAAGATTCATGCGGGCAAACCTTAAAATAAGCTGAAAGAATTTATAATTGGAAAATGATGAGAAAGATATAAAATAAAAAGGGAACAGGAGAAGGCCTATGCAGATATTGATAGTAGAAGATGAAAAGAATCTGGCGAATGCCCTTGTACAGATTATAAAAGAGCAGAAATGGCAGGCAACAGCCGTTTATGATGGAAACGAAGGTTGTCAGATGGCATGTTCACAACCTTTTGATATGGTGATTTTAGATGTGATGTTACCGGGAATGAACGGCAATGAGATAGTACGAATCATGCGCCAAAATAAGATTGAAACACCGGTATTGATGTTGTCGGCGCTCTCAGAAGTACCCGATAAGGTTACCGGACTGACAAGCGGAGCCGATGACTATATGGCCAAACCGTTTTCACCCGATGAGTTGATTGCGCGCATTCGCGCCTTAACAAGACGAAGAGGGGAAATTGTCTTAAATCAATTAGAATATGAAGATTTGGTTTTGGATTTGGATCAAAATGAACTGAAATGTAAAAATCGCAATGTACATTTAAGTTATAAGGAATTTGAAATCATGCGTCTGTTTATGATGCATCCTGCCATGTTGTTTTCAAAGGATGAACTGATCAATCAGGTTTGGGGAAATGACAGCGAAGCCATTGATAATAATGTTGAGGTATATATTTCCTTTATCCGTAAAAAATTATCTTTCTTAAAGTCACGTGTCAACATCAAATCCATTCGCAAGGTCGGTTACCGCCTGGAGGTACAGGATGATTGATGGATTAAAGAAGAAATTTATTCTGGTGACCATGTCTTTTGTGAGTATTATCCTCATAGTCGTATTTTCGGTATTGTGCTATTCCGATTACTCCCGTATGGAAAGAGAAATTGACCAGTCGCTGGATCGAACACTGCATATGGAAATGGAACAGAAACCATCTTTTATCCGAAAAGATGATTACGGAAACATGCCCGATGATGGTATGAACTTTAATTCCTTTTTGATTGAATTAGATGATGAAGGAAATGTAGTAAATATTGAATCCCGCACATGGGATGTAGATTTACAAAGCGTTGACCAATTACTTCCGTTAATGAATGAAAGTAATGGAAAAATAGAAGAATACAATCTGGCATATCGAAAAGAAGATACAGAATCCGGAGCCCGTATTGCGGTTGTGGATTTCAGCCGCATGATGCAGATGTTTCAATCGCTTGTTAAGACATCGCTTATTACAGGAATCGGTGCTTTTCTGGCGTTCTTGGTTCTTTCCTATGTTCTTGCCGGATGGATGTTAAAGCCGGTAGAAGAATCATGGCGCAAACAAAAAGAATTCATCGCTAACGCCTCTCATGAACTGAAAACACCATTAACGGTTATTCTGGCTGATGCCGATATTATGTCAAGAACACCAAACGATACAATCGGTTCTAAATCTGAATGGCTTCAGTCAATAAAAAATGAGGGAGTCCGGATGAAGGGACTGATTGAGGATATGTTGTTTCTGGCAAAAAACGATGCCCAGAAGCAGGAAAAGATTCTCCAGGAATGCGATCTTTCCCAGATTGCCTTATCCTGTGTTCTGCCGGTAGAGGCAATCGCATGGGAGAAAGGTATCGAAATGGAAACCGATGTCCAAGAGGATATTCTGGTAAAGGGGGATGAAAAACAGCTTCATCGCTTGATCATGATCTTCTTAGATAACGCCGTCAAATATACTCCGGCTAAGGAAAAAATCGATTTTAAATTATGTCGGGAAAACGGACATCCTGTCTTAGTGGTTCATAATACAGGTTCTTATATCGAAAAAGAGGATTTGGAGCATATTTTTGACCGCTTTTATCGGGTGGATAAGGCACGTACCTTTGAAGGTGGTTATGGACTTGGCTTAGCGATTGCCAAACAGATTGCGGATATGTACAACATTCAAATTATTCCTTCCAGCTCTAAAGAGGAAGGGACAACGTTTAAATGTATATTTTATTAACCTATGTTAAAAAGTTCACAAGCTTTCGGTTGTTAAGTATTTTTATTTTATTTATACTTAAAGATGAAAGAAGGTATAAAACATGATTATCGATAACTTGAAAGAAAAAATACAAGGAAAAGGAATTCGCATTGTATTTACAGAAGGCTGGGATCCACGTGTACAGGAAGCCGCAATCCAATTAAAAAAGGATAACGTGATTCATCCTATCTTGTTAGGAAGTCCTGAACAGATTAAAGCGTGTGCCGATGAGAATGGTTTTGATGTATCTGATATTGAACAGATGGATCCAAAGGCATTTGACCGTATTCCGGAAATGGCAATGCGTATGGTTGGATTACGTCGTGGACGTATGGATATTGAACAGTGTGAAAAGGCATTATCTGCAACCAACTATTTTGGAACAATGTTAGTTGAAATGGGCATGGCTGATGGCTTACTCGGTGGTGCTACTTATTCTACAGCAGATACTGTTCGTCCTGCACTTCAGTTGATCAAAGCAGCTCCGGGCAATGCGCTTGTCAGCTCATGTTTCTTGTTGATCAAGGGCGATGATTTATATATCATGGGAGACTGCTCCATAAATATCAATCCAAATGCAGATGACTTAGTTGAAATCACATTACAGACTGCACATACTGCTAAACAGTTTGGCGTTGAACCAAAAGTTGCCTTATTGTCTTACTCTACAATGGGTAGCGCAAAGGGTGATTGCGTTGCGAAGATGACAGAAGCTACACTTCGTTTAAAACGTATGCCGATTGACTTTGCGGTTGATGGCGAAATGCAGTTTGACTGCGCAATCGTTCCGGAAGTTGCGAAATTAAAAGCACCGGATTCCAAGGTTGCCGGACATGCCAATACATTTATCTTCCCGAACCTTTCCAGTGGTAATATCGGTTATAAGATTGCTGCAAGACTTGGTGGATGGGAAGCTGTCGGACCGGTTCTTCAGGGCTTGAATGCTCCGATCAACGACTTATCCCGCGGTTGTACAGCTCAGGAAATCTATAAGATGGCCATTGTTACAGCTGCTCAGAAATTCATGGATATTTAATGATTGAGGCTCATTTGAGCCTTTTTTCTTTTTTGGTTAGTAGTAGAAAATAAAATAGGTAAGGGTTATACTATTGCCATGAAAAAAAGAGAGAAATTTGCATATGATATCGAGATAGGTGCCGTTATGGACTATGTCGAGGATCATTTTATGCTGGTAATTAAAGATGAAGAATGGTCGGATGAAGAGCTGGAACTTCTCAAATCCGGATTAACGTTGAATTTCTGTTATACACAGGATCTTGCGATCTTTGTGGTTGAGGGCGGCGATATTGATTCCAGTGATTTTTATTTTAATATTCAGGAATGCGATTGGAAGGATGACTTGTTGAAAAGAGAACTTCTGGATATTGAATTGATCCTTGTGGATGGAAAAAATGATATCTGTTGGAAAAAACGCAAGACCTTATCCCTGGAACAGAGTCAAATCATTCATGACTGTTTAGAAAAGCAGGCGAAAGTTGAATTTATGCCGGGCGAATATGATGTTAATGTAGAAGGCATGCAAAGTGCCTATGAACCTTTTGAGTTAATAAAGTTTTCCAAATTTGAAGTACAGATATAGGAGGTAAGTATGAAGGCAATTGTAAGTGTAATTGGTAAAGACCAGGTAGGTATTCTTGCGATGGTTGCATCGGAATGCGCCGCAGCCAATGTCAATATCCTGGATGTAAATCAGACAATCGTAGACGGTATTTTTACCATGACGATGAGTGTAGATGTATTAAATCCTGATTTATCTGTATCTCAATTCGGTGAAAAGCTGGAAAAGCTGGGTGCTGCGATGAATCTGGTTGTACGTGTGATGCACCAGGATATTTTTGACAGCATGCATAGAATTTAGGTGATGATATGCAGATAAGTGATATCCAGGAAACGATAAAGATGATTGATGAGGAATGTCTGGACATTCGTACCATCACAATGGGAATCAGCCTTTTGGATTGTGCCGATCCTGACATTCATAAATCATGTGAAAAGATAGAAAAGAAAATATGTACCCTTGCCAAAGACTTGGTGTCTGTCGGCGAGGAAATCGAAAAGACATATGGAATTCCTGTTGTCAATAAGCGAATCAGCGTTACACCGATATCGATGTTAGTAGCAGTATCCGGGGGCAACCCTGTAGAATATGCCTTGACATTAGAAAAATGTGCCCAGAAATTAGGGGTTAACTTTATCGGCGGTTATTCTGCATTAGTGCAGAAAGGTTTTGCCCATGGAGATAAGGAATTAATTGAGTCTATCCCGGAAGCTCTTGCCCGCACGGAACATGTTTGTGCCAGTGTGAATGTTGGCTCTACAAAGGCCGGCATCAATATGGATGCGGTTAAGATGATGGGTCATATCGTAAAGGAGTGCTCGGAACTCACTCAAGACAACAATTGTTTAGGAGCTGCCAAATTGGTCGTATTCTGTAATGCTCCGGAAGATAACCCATTCATGGCCGGTGCCTTCCATGGTGTCGGTGAAGCTGATTGTGTGATTAACGTAGGTGTATCCGGTCCGGGTGTCGTACGTGCTACTTTAGCGAAGGCGGATAAAACCCTTCCGATGGATAAGATTGCCGATTTAATTAAACGCACTGCCTTTAAGATTACCCGCATGGGACAGTTGGTAGGAACAGTTGCCAGTGAAAAGCTGGGTGTACCGTTTGGGATTGTGGATTTATCCCTTGCACCAACTCCGGCAGTAGGAGACAGCGTTGCTCATATCTTGGAAGAGATGGGCTTGGAAACCTGCGGGGCTTATGGTACAACAGCCTGCCTTGCGATGTTAAATGATGCAGTCAAAAAAGGCGGGGTTATGGCTACCAGCAATGTAGGCGGTTTGTCTGGTGCATTTATTCCGGTCAGTGAAGATGCCGGTATGATCGATGCTGCCGTCAAACAGGTATTAACATTAGAAAAACTAGAAGCTATGACAGCTGTATGTTCGGTAGGATTAGATATGATCGTCGTTCCGGGATATACATCAGCTTCTGTTATTTCCGGAATGATTGCCGATGAGGCAGCCATTGGTATGGTAAACTCAAAGACAACGGCTGTACGTGTGATTCCTGCCATCGGTAAGGATGTCGGAGACAGGCTGGATTTTGGCGGACTTTTGGGATTTGGTCCGGTTATGCCGATCCAGCAGTGTGCCAACGATGTGATGATCAACCGCGGAGGAAGAATCCCGGCACCGATTCAGGCATTGAAGAATTAGAGGATCGTTATGCGGTCCTTTTCTTTTTCTTTCAATGAAACTGTTTTCAAAGAGTATATCTTTTTCTTGCAAAATTTCGCAACGATTGTATAATCTAACATGTAAAGGCTATGAAGAGAAGTAGTAGGAAGTATTTCTTGTTGTAGAGAGGCAATGGCTGGTGAAAATTGTCATGAGAAGCTTCTGAACGTGGCTTGGAGCTGAACTGTCGACTTTTGAGGCGGTTACCGTGAATTCGCGTTAAGAATGAGGTGTCATCCGGTATAAAACGGGTGGAAGTAAGGTGGTACCGCGCTATGTCGTCCTTTGTTTGGTTTTAGGACGCTTTTTTTATGTGTTGGAAGGGAGTAAAAACATATGAACAAATTATTGAAAGCAGGAATGGCCGCATTATTGGCAGTAGGAACACTTGCAGGATGTTCCAGTTCAAATGGAGGATCAGCCGGAAAGGAAGACACTTCTGATGTAGTTACATACACAGTTGGTGTATCTCCGGATTATCAGCCGTATGAATCTTTGGATACAAACGGTGAAATGATCGGTTTTGATATCGATATGGTTAATCTTTTAGAAGGTTACATGTCTGAAGAAGAAGGTAAGACCGTTGAATTAGAGTTCAAGCAGATGGACTTTGATAATATCAT